>JAPPIY010000062.1 GCA_026914095.1 Oligoflexia bacterium | reverse complement strand
AATCCTTTTCCATAAGAGTTTCAATCTGCTCTTTTTTTAAGTAAGTTTCTAAAAATTCAAGAACTGGTTTTAATTCAGACACCTGGGCTAAGGAAAAAGCTCTTAAATCTTTTGTCATAAAAGTTTCAATTTGCTCTTTTCTTAAGTAAGTTTCTAAAAATTCAAGAACTGGTTTTAATTCAGACACCTGGGCTAAGGAAAAAGCCCTTAAATCTTTTTCCATAAGAACTTGAACCTTATCCTTTCCCTCCATATAAATTTCTAACAATTCAGGCACCGGTTTGATCTCATCAAAAGCGTGACTATAAAAAAAATCTCCTAGAGATTCCTCCAGCTTTTTTTTAACAGCTATTGCGCCGGTATAATCCTCATAAAAAGCCACTGTCTTTTTAAACTTTTCATAGTTAGAATAGCGAAAATGAAAAGAATCTTTTAGTCCTTTGATTATCGCATCTTTGCTTATTCTCTGACTCAGCTCATTTAAAAAACTTTCCACTTCCTCTCTGCTCCAACTTGAAAAAGATTGAAGGACTTGATTTTCCCATTTCTTAGAAAAACTATTTCCTCTCACTGACTTGGTAAAATCTATAACAAGATTTCCAGAGGAAAAATGATCCTGACAATTGGTTACACTCCAAGCTAAAGGAGCATTAAGAAGAACAAGAGGAAAACATAAATTAAAAAAATATCTTATAAACATAGACTTCCTCCTAGTTTGATAAAGTTTTAGTTCATAATATTTAAGACTCCCAGCCGTTTTAATTGTTATACCGATCCTATTTGAATTTTCCCGCCTATTCAGGCTGAATTTCCTCAAAAAGCCTGTCTTCGCAGAAACAGGGGGCGGGAATCTCATTCAAACAAGAAATTTCAAATACACTCAGTGTATTTTATAACATAAAAAAAGAGTTTAAATTTGAAGTTTGTTGTTCAAATGAAAAATTTGCAAAAACTTTTACACAAAAATTATGAGTTTTCAATACGACAACTAAAAAACTTGTAAAAAGTTTTATATAAAGAATTAGAAATGATTATTCTGGATACAATCAAATATAGGCTTTCTCATCTGTTTTTAAAATTAGTCAATGCTGAAGAAATCATAACATAATGAAAATAAATGTTGTCAAACTCTCCTTTATCAAACTGATAAGCTTTTTGGCTTGCGCGGGAGCAGAAGTTAAGATAAAAACAAGAACAGCAGAAACTATGAAAAAAATAATTCGTAGACTGCCAAAGGATTGCTTTTGGCTGAAAACAAAACAGAAAAACAAAAAATGAAATATATAGTGATCCAGTTTTAGTTAGAGATTTCCACTTTCACGGGATGACAAAAAAAGGAGGGATTCAAACACGAAATAGGAGAGTCTTTTTTTAAATATCAATGAATCTATACCTGAGGCTTTTCAAAAACAGCTTTGTTATGACTTGAGCAATTTTAAGCGATCCATCCTCCTTTAACTCCCTTGCAAATTGTGCTTTCCACAGTAAAAGGATGCAGGCTTTCATAATGCTGGACACGCGCCAAATAATCTATAATATTTTTTTTGTTGTTAAACAGCTGTCCCAGCCGGCGCGCGGCATCTTCACAAAACATTAAGTTTTGAGCGTTTCGCCTTGCAAACTCCGCTTCATCTTCTCTTTTAACTGCGGTTTGAACCGCCGTCCCCAAGCTTTCCTCTATCTCATCAATTGTTTTTAAAAAAGAAAAGTTGTGTTTGCTGGATTCTTTTATTTGCAATTTAAAAAAAGCGGCGCTTTTTTGGGCATGTGGAGTAGCTGTTAAAAAGCTCTTATTACTGAGATACTTTAAAACTTCTTTCTTTTTAAGAGATTTTTGTTTTGAAAATTTTTTCTCAAAATCATTTTTTATAATTTGAGCGGATAAAGAGGCAGAGCAAGGGCAAGTGGAAGAGTAAAGCACTTCTCCTCCCGCTATGTATTTGAAAGTATTTTCTTTTTTAGAGTAATTCACTTTAAAATAGACAGGGTAGTCTCTCCAGCCTTGGACAGAGCTTTTAAGCGCTTTTCTAAGAACAGGCCAATCCGCTGATAGTTTAATTTGCCCCGAGCTGGAGTCTCCCTTTTGGCTTTTGATAGCTTTGATTAAAGCGGTTTTTAAGGTGGAAAAGCCGACAGTGTTTTTGGAAAAGTGATCATATAGGGTGAGATACAGCCGGGACATGTGTATCCCTCTTTGTTTTTTGTTGTCCAGGGAAACTAAAAGAGTGATTTTAGCCGAAATATTGATTTTGTCAGTGAGGCGGACAGGAAGGCTTAAATCATGAAGGCCAACCATATCAATAGGAAGATCGTAGTTTAAATTTTCCTGAGCGACATCGGAGACTTCTTTAATAAAAGACACTTAAAACCCTCTCTTAAAATCAAGAAGAGAGAGGCTTGTCATAGTCAAAATAGACTTTCCCTTCAGCGACTTCTCTTAGAGCTGTAACAACAGGTTTGTTTTTAGAGTGAACGAGAGGGCTGTCTCCTTTTAAAAGCTGTTTCACTCTTTTAGAAACAATAACCGACAACTCAAAACGATTGCTTACTTTCTCTAAAGAGTCTTCTACTGTAACACGAGCCATAATAACCTCTTTTCCTATTTATACTATAGGTTTTACAGGCTTTCAATAGTTTTTAGAAAAAACTGTATTAAAATTAAAAAAAGGCTTGTTTCTTGAGTTTCCTGGTCCAGCTGAGGTCAAAATCTTTTTTTATGTTAGAAATTTGTTTGGTAGGGGCTTTCATGCTCTG
>JAPPIY010000306.1 GCA_026914095.1 Oligoflexia bacterium | reverse complement strand
TAATACTCTTTTCCACCTCTTTTTTGTCAGCGAATTACTGAACTCTTACAATTCCCGCAACAGCGGGAATCCAGCTGAAAACCCGAATTTTCAAACAGGATCCGTATACTTAAAATTATTGATTTTTTCATGTTACTTTCTATTTACAACCTCACTGCAACACGATTATTTGCTTCAGTCATGTATATAATTCCCCTGAAACCTCTATATTTCCTTGGTTTAAAGGTTTCTTGCGCGCAGTTAAGCGTTAATTCTCTCATAACAGGGTTTCTTGTTCAGCCTTTTGTTTCAAAACTGACTAGAGGCTGTCTCAATAAGTATAAAGGGGTGTGTAAAAGTTGCCTGCCAGCAGTTTAGAGTGTTGTTTTCCTGCTCAAAATCAAGTTTGCAGTTATGAGGGTGTTTATGAGGCGAGTTTTAAAAGGAACAATTAAGGCTTGTGTGTCTGTGAGCTGTCTAAAGAGGGTATCTTGTATTTTTTTCGGCAAATATGCCCTTGTTTAAAATGGTAGGCGCAGTTTTTAGAGCAGGTTTCGTAATGAGCCGATTTTTTTTGGCAGATTTTGCAAATCACCGCTGGTTTTTCACAGCGCTTGCAGGAAATCGCTTGCTCCCCTGGCTGTCCACAGTGGGGGCAGAGAGAGTATTTTTTGCCCATCTCTAATTTTTGATTGAGCGCCACTCTTTGATCAAAAACAAAACACTCTTCTTTAAAATGAGAGTTGGGAAACTCTTTTAAGTAGTTTAAAATCCCGCCCTCCAGCTGATACACTTTTTGAAAGCCTTTGTCTTTCATAACTTCAATGGCTTTTTCACAGCGAATCCCTCCCGTGCAGTAAATTAAAGTGTCTTTTTCTTTATTTAGGTTTAGTTTGTCCAGCTTTTTTGAAAACTGTTGAAAGCTGTCTATGTTTAAATCTATGGCCTCTTGAAAACGGCCTAATTCCACTTCATAAGCGTTTCTCACATCCAAAACCTGCGCTTTGTGTTTTAATTTTTCCTCCCACTCTTGAGGAGAGAGATGCCCCTTTCTTTTTTGTGGAGCGGGGCAGGGCCTTCCTATATTGATAATGTCTTTTTTTATTTTAACAGAAAGTCTTTTAAAAGCTGGAATGGGACTGCCCGCCTCCTTCCAGAAAAAATTTTGATTAAAAAGCTGGCAAAGCTCTTTTTTTAAAATTTCAATTTGCTGTTCTTTTCCGCAAAAAGTGGCATTCAAGCCTTCTTCGCTTATTAAAGCCAAGCCTGTTATTTTTAAATTTTTGCCTTTAGCTCTAATTTCCAGTTGTCTTTTTTTAAGTTCTGCTTTTGGTATGGAAAAAAACTTATAAAAGGAGCTGACTTTAAACATGGCTTTGTTCTATCTGTTGGAAAGTGCTTTTGTCAATGACTCGGGAACAAGGGGCTAGCAGGCAGTTGTTTTATGAAAAAATAAGAGAATTTGGGAATTATATGTTTAGTTGCAGGACAAATAGGTTGATATATAAAGGACAAAAGAGGAATTATGAGAGGAATATTACATCCATGCGCTACAACAACGCAGGCAACCCGCCGAGCGATACGAAATAGTCAAAAGAGCCTATGAAAGGTTTAAAATTAAACCATTGCAGTATAACTTGAAACCTTACACTCATCCTGTTTGAGTTTTTCAGGCTCTTTTTTCAAAAACTTTAAGGTAAACAGCTAAAAATGAGTTCAGATTTAACTACAACGGAGCAGAGGGATACTTTTTAGCAAAATGTATGTCTGGAGATTTTATACTAATTTCGAAAAAATCTTGCATTTCTAACTTTTAAACTCTAAACTAGTTAGCCTGTAATATTTGCAGATACCTTAAGAAGTTTAAAAAGAAATGCACCACCCATAATAAAGGGAGTTAATATTAAATTATAAGGAAAAATATTAAGAGAGAATATCATGGAGCATGCTATAAGAGAAAAATTAAATAGATTTTCTGATAAATTACTGGATTTATCAAAAAGAAATAAAATGATAAATTGTAGATTTCAATCGCGATCAAAAACCCATTTTAGAATTATTGATGAAGTGCCAGATCTTCTTTATAAAAAGCTGATTAATGAGAACATGGAATTTAAATCTTTGCCTCCTTTAAATAACAATCCAACAGATGAAAATACTCCTGAATTTAAAAAAGAAATATTTTTGGCAAAGAGTATAGATCAGGAATACATGCAAAATATTCAAATGATTGAACAAAAACAAGAAGATAGCCTTAACGATGCTCAAGAAAAAGCTTTAAGACAGCTAAAAGACAGGATAAGAGTTAAATTAAAGATGATTCCCAGATCAACAGAAGATACTTCAATGGAAGAGCATTGTAGAAATAATAGATTTAATCCTAGTTTTGATCTTCCTATACCAGATCAATCATCAAAAGATATACCAAAATGGAATGACAAAGAGATTCAGACTTTAATGTTACCTGACACTTTAAATAAATATATGGATTCTATTCATAAAAAATATAATTCTTCTATAAAAGAAATAGGGGTTAATCCTTTATTTTTTTGTTTTGGATTTCTTGAATGGACAGAATCTGATGCTTCTAATTGTAAGCTTTACTCTCCTATATTATGTTTTCAGGCCGATTTAAATAAAGAGAAAAAAAATCTATTTATTATTACTGGAGCTGGAAGTGAATTACATATAAATCAAGCTTTAAATGAAAAATTAAAAAGAGCTTTTTCTATTGAACTTCCAGAATTTAAAGAAACAGAAGACAATACAAATAGC
>JAPPIY010000278.1 GCA_026914095.1 Oligoflexia bacterium | reverse complement strand
ATTAAGCATATACAAAGGTAAATTTTATCATGACACCCTGTGTTTTTGATATTTAAAGCATTTGTTTAAGGCTTCTAAAAAATATATTATATATGAGCTTATTAAAAGCTATTTTAAATAAAAAAACCTATTTTTAAAGGAATTTATGAAATTTATTGATTTTTGCGCTGGTATTGGAGGAGGCAGATTAGGTCTTGAAAAGTTAGGTCTGCAATGCATTGGCTTTTCTGAAATTGATCCAAATGCTGAAAATACCTATAGGCGTTTTTTTGGAAATAGTGAAACCAATTATGGCGATTTAATGAAAATTAACCCTATTGATTTGCCAAATTTTGATTTGTTAGTGGCAGGATTCCCCTGCCAAGCCTTTTCTATTGTAGGCCAAAGAAAAGGCTTAACAGATGAAAGAGGGCAAATTATTTTTGGGATTTTAAAAATCATGAGAGCTAAAAAAATAAAATATTTTATATTAGAAAATGTAAAAGGACTTTTAAACCACGAGCAAGGGCACACTTTTAAAACTATATTAAAACTTTTAAGCTCAGAAGGATACGGCGTCACAGCTAAAGTCATGGATAGCTCTCATTATGGCTTGCCTCATAAAAGAGAAAGAATTTACTTTATAGGAATTAGAAAAGACCTAATAAAAGATTTCAATGATTTTTACAGTCATTTTCATCAATACCCTGAGCAAAAAGAAATGAGCAATATAAGGCAATATTTAATTGATAACGATAATATAGCATTTACAGGAAAACAGAAAAAAACTTATCAAACTTTCTTAAATTATTTGGAAAATAAATATAATAAGGGAAGATTCTCATTAAGCAATCTATTAAAAGAGGAGTTTTTAATTATTGATACTCGTCAATCGGACTTAAGGCTATATAGAGAAAAAATTCCAACCTTGAGAACAGGCCGGCATGGCCTTTTTTATATTAAGAACAATCAATTCAGAAGATTGACTGGATATGAGTCTCTTCTTTTGCAGGGTTTTCCTAAACAGTTAGCTATAAGAGTTAAAAATAAAATTCCAGAAAATAGAACCCTTAGCCAGTCTGGCAATGCTATAAGCGTTAATGTTGTATCGGCTTGCGGAAAAGCTTTACTTGACTTCCTGAATAAGCGTCCAAGCTATGAAATTCCTCAGCCTTTAGAGCTGAAGGAAGACAAACCTGCTGATTTAACAATGTAAATAATTATGGATAAAGAAGATTTAAAAACAATAGGATCACAGACTGCTAAAGACGGTTTTGAAAATGAAAACGGTATTGTCACTAAGTTTAATAATTGGAAAACAGATAATGAAGCTCAAAAATGGCTTGTTACTATAGGGTATGAACTTAAAGAAATAGAAAATGTAAAAGCTGTCAAACTGTCCAACCGATATAAAACAGATGTTCAAGTCCAAATAACCATTTACATGAAAAAAGCTATTTCAGCAGAAAATTTATCCATTAAACTTGTAAGCAACCCCACGGGTTTTAATCAAATAGATAAAAGGTGGATTAAGAAATATGTTGAGATGTGGAGTATCCCAGAAGATGTTGTAAAAATTTTAAGGCTGTTCACTGGAGAAATTTCTCCTAAAGACAAAACCAATCTAAAAGACAGCAGGCGAATGTTTTTTAATGAAATGACAAAAGAGGAGCAAGAAAAAGTTTTAAGTTTTTTCTCAAAAAATAAATTCTTAATTGTTTCTGATATGCTAAAAGGGCGAGGAAAATTTTCAGTGGGCTGGATGTTGGTTGTCTTAAAATCAAAAGAAAATAATAAATGGGTTTTAAAAGACATAAATCAAGTTATGAATTTTTTTGCTGATGGCCCAGTCAAAATCACTCCAAGAGGCAGTTTAAAAATTGGAAGAATCACCATGCAAAGAAAAGGCGGAGACGCTGGACGGGAAACAGCAAAAATGCTTCAATTCAAAATAAACCCTGTAAAATTATTTGACATATAAATATTATACCCTGTGTTAGTGTTATGCAAAGGAGTGAAAAAAGAAAAACATGAAACAAGTCAAATCCTCTGATCAATTAGACCTCTTCACATATATCAATCAAAAAAAGTTAAATAAATTAGAACTATTTATAAGTTATTCTCATGAAGACGAAAAGTTTATTGAAGGATTTGAGAAATATACATCCTCTTTAAAAGATAAGATTAATTTTTGGAGAGATCACAAAATGCTTGCAGGGGAAAATTTAAAAGCAGTAATCCAAAAAAAAAATATGCTCCGCAGATATTATATGTATATTTCTTTCACAAAATTTTCTTCAATCTAAAGAGTGTCAAAAAGAGCTTCAACAAGCTATACAATTACAAAAAGAAAACCAATCAATACATTTATGCCCAATAATATTATCAAAATGTGATTGGAAAAATACAGCAGAGTTGGATCATATTCTTGCTTTGCCCACTGACGCTAAACCTATAAAAACTTCATCTAATAAAGATGAAGCTTGGAATCAAGTATGTAAAGGTCTAACAGAAATTGCAGATCAAGAGTTACAAATCAGAAAAATAAAAATAAAATCAACTTTTTTTAATAGTTTCTTAAATAACACAGAGATATTGTCTGAAACACATTCTCAAAAAACAAAATTGTTGCTCAAAGATATTTTTATTTATCCTAACTTAAAAAAATATAGTGATCAAGAAGTAGAAAATCAAGATATTAACGCAAAAAATTTAATTTATGAACTAATAAAAAATAAAAAAATCCTAATATCAGGACAAGGTGTTTCTGGAAAAACAACTTTATGTAAAACATTTT
>JAPPIY010000196.1 GCA_026914095.1 Oligoflexia bacterium | reverse complement strand
GTATAATATAGAAAAAATGAACATTTTAAGCCTACTTTTAAAAAAAGTAGCCAGCTGAGAAAAAAATTTAAGAAGAAGAAGACAGCCGATACCAATTATATAAATGAAACAGGAGGTTTTATGAGATCATCTATTTTATTATTTGTTGTATTTGGTTTGGTATTTCAAGTTAAGGGCAATCATGATCCCCAGATGAACTCTTGGTGCATCGCTTTTCCAAAGAGCTCTGACTGCCTGAGTTACCAAGATTCTCACACGGCTTCTGGCGGTGATTCCGCTGTTGGTAAATGCAAATCGTTATTAGCTAAGCAGGAACAATTAAAAAGGGACTGGGAAAAAAATTACAATAAAAATGTAACAGCGGATAAAAATTATCAACAATCCATTTCTAATTATAAACAATACCTTAAAGATTGGGAACAAGATTTTTATAAATTAAACAAAATTATAAATATTAATCCAATAAATCAAACAAAGTATGAACAAGCTCTTTCTCAAATGAAAAGAAATGCTCTGAAAATAAAGATTTCTTATAATACCCATCTCGAATTTATAGAGGAACACTCTACGATTATACAGCAGTTTAAACTTCTGAAAACAGCTCAAATAAAAACGCAAGAGGAGTTAAAGAAAAATAACTGTAATAACTAGTTGTCCTTGAAAAAATAAATCAGGAATTTGCTCCTTTTTTCTATTTTATAATTCCTCAATTTGAATTTTTGAGTCTATCTCTAATAGCTACTATCTATCAAAAACTTCTAACAGAGTCTGTCTATTATAAAAAGTGAAGTAATTAAAGACTTTAATTCTAAATAACTCTTTATCTATTTCCCGCTTATCAAAATAAGGAGCTATAAATGAAAGAAAACTGCTATTCAACTGCTCTAAACTATCTAATTGTTTCACACTCTTTAGCAGATTTTTTGATATAAAATCAGGAGCAAATTTTATATATATTGATTTAAAATCCTTTATATTATATTTCATCCAAACTTGACCGTTCCACTTTACCCAATACAAAACAGAAGGGGATTCGCTTAATATTGATTTAAATACTGCAGATTCTCCAAGATAATCTGGTAATTTTTTAGTGAACTTAATAGATTTAATGTTCGTCTCTTTAAAAGGAGGAAATCTTTCATTCTCAAGAAAAGCCTTTAATGTAGAAGAAAAACCTCTAGTAAAAGGAAAACTAGTAGCAAATGGGTAATCCTTCCATCGATTAACTGCAGGAAACCACATCCAATCATTATCAATAACTGCTAAATGACCACAATTGTTTCCCATCATAGCATTATTTGTATCTGGATCATTTAACCCCATAAGAAAGTGAAATAAATAAACTTTTGTCTTTTGATTTTCTGCCAACCTGTCTGAATCAATATTTTTAAGTCTTTTCCCTTCAATGAATAATTTTAAAATACCCTCTCTCCCTTCTATAGCCCTTATAACAGTAGGGGGAACAATTCTCCAATTAAGAAGTTGAGATAAATGATAAGCTCTCAAACTTGCTATTTGATGAACTAAGGTTTTATTCACTTTAAAGACAGCTTTTAAGCCATTTTCAAAGACAATAAGAAAAACATGAAGCTTTTGATTTTTGAAAAGAGGTCTTTTCTCTTTAACTTTTAAAGTAATCAGCTGTTTTTCAATTCTTTTAAAGTTAATCTCATTCCAACAAATCTCTTCTTTATCTAAAAATATATTTCGGATCGAGTAATAGGCATCTGTTCCATAAAATTTTTGAGCTAAAATATAAGATGTAAAAATAATTAAAAACAAGCATATTACCCCCCCTTTTTTTATATTTTTCCTCTTATAGAACTTAAGAAATATGCTTTTTACATTCATTGGCTTTTGTAAGTTTTATACAATCTATTGCTTTTGTCCAGTCTTTTTTCATTAGAACACGGTTCATTTCATCAGATAAAGTTATTTTATTGTTTGTAGATTCCTACAAATAAGCCTGCGGCGCTCTGTCTAACAACCAAGCGAAAAAGATTTGTATAGTGATCCTGTTTAAGTTTTCAGGTTCCAACTAGACTCCCGCTTGCGCGGGAGTGACAAAAGGGTGGAAAACTCAAACAGGATTTGTATATACTGATCCTGTTGGAAATTTTCGGCCTAACTGTCATTCCCTGCAAAAACATGTCTTTGTGGAAACAGGGGCAGGAATCCAGTTAAACCCTGAACACCTAAACAAGATTTAGTATATAATACTGTTTTTAAAACCAGATTTTTGCAATTAACCTGTCTTTTAAAGAGTTATTTTTTTATACTACAATCCATTTTTGACAGCTTCTCAACTCAACAAAAAAGCTAGAAACTGAAACTACAAGGCTATAATTAAAAAACAGGCTTAAAATCTATGAAATAGGATTGACTTCAGGCTCTAAATAAATAATCTTGTAACAGTTAAGATGAAAAGCATTACAAAAAAACAGCTTTCCGGCGGTTTTTCTTTTATCTGTTATCAAGATCGCTACGCTTTATGCGGCCAGCCTCAACAGGAAGATTTAAAAGAATTTAAAAACTCAGCTTGGAATTCTATTTTAAACTTGAGAAATTCAGAAGAGTTGCGCGCTTTAGATTTTGAAATGCCCCGCTCCTGTGAAAATTTGGGGCTAGACTATAATCACATTCCTATCATTATAAACGGTGAACTCAACAAGCCCGCTCTTCAGAAAATCCATAATCTGCTCCATTCCAACCCAGATAAAAAAACAGTGATTCATTGCGCTTCAGGGACAAGATCAATTATCGCTTTAATAGCGCATTGCTTTTTTT
>JAPPIY010000219.1 GCA_026914095.1 Oligoflexia bacterium | reverse complement strand
GTTAGCTTGTCTTTTAATAAAAGTTATATTTTTGTAAAATATACCATAATCTAGTTTCCAAAACTGGTCGAATTCGACCAGTTTTGGAAAGAAGCTGGCGGAAATACCTTTGTTTTAGCTCCAGGTAAATGGATTAAGAAAATACAGACCATTGGAATTATTTCAAAATCAGTCAAAAATGTGGCACTTTTGTTCAATCTTTTTAAATATTTCTCTTTTTTGTAGAAATACCTTAATTTTTAAGGTATTTTGACGATATATTATATGGAAAATGTTTAATTACATTAAAAATTAAGGTATTTTTATATGAAAGCCTATAAAAAACTAAATCAAATCGCTTTTATGCAAGGCGGACTTTTTACAGCTAAGCAAGCTGAAGCCTGCGGATATACAAGAAGCAATCATCATTATCATATTAAAGCTGGTCATTGGGTTAAAACAGCTTGGGGTATTTACCGATTGGCTTATATTCCAGTTGATGAAATGACTTCTTATTGGAGATTACTGTTATGGAGCAACAATAAAAAAAATGAGCCAACAGCTGTATTTTCCCATAAAACGGCTTTGAGTTTTTACGAACTGTCGGATATAAACCCTAATCAAATAACAATGACAGTTCCAAAAGACTTTCAAAAACGATCTAAAGCTTTTAAGGCTTTAAAAATATATAAAAGGGACTTGTTAAAAAAAGAGATTAAACAATTTAAAGGGTTTCCTGTAACAATCCCTTTAAAGACATTGCTTGATATATATAAAGAAGGGGCTTTATCTGAAAATCTTATGGAACAGGCAATAAAAGAAGCATTGGAAAAAGGCTATATTAGAAAAAAAGATTTAAAAAAACACTTTGAGCTAGCGAGGTATGCCCTTTGAAAGCAACAGATAAATATAAAAATCCAGCTAGTTTTCGTATGGCTGTAAGAAGCAAGCTTAACAAAATAAGCTAAAAAATAGGTCAGGATATACAAAGACTTTACCGCCAAACAGCTTATGCTCAATTTTTAGCAAGGCTGTTTTTTGATGATGATATTTCTTGGATTTTAAAGGGAGGACATGCTTTAGAATTAAGATTAAAAAAATCAAGAGCGACAAAAGATGTTGATTTAGCTATGAAAGACATAAAAAGCCTTGATTCAAAAAAAGAAAATTCAGCATTTATACTTAGAGAATTGCTTTTAGAAAAAGCTCAAATAGATCTGAAAGATTATTTTGAATTTAAAATCTCTCAACCCATTTTATCCTTAGACAGTGCTCCTTCGCAGGTTTATGTCGGAGGTGTTAGGCTACAATCTAAAACCTTTAAGAATAAAACATCAGCTTGTGTTTGGCACGATAAACAAAAGGAACAGCTTTTAAAAGACCCTTCAGCAACTTATCAGGAAAAGCCCGTTATGCTTTTTTCTGATTGTTTGAAGAGGTATAAAGAGGAGGCGATTCCTTTATTACAAAAATCTTCACAGCAGTCTTATGAGTTTCATTTTAGATATTTTACGAAAGGCCCTCTTTCAACAATTAAAATGGAGTATCTTAACTCTAAAGCTATTTATGTATGGTTGGGCTGGTTGAAAAAACATCCTACAGCAAAAAATGCTGGCAGAAAGAGTTTTATTCATGAGTTAAAACTTTTGAGCAATGTTTTAAACTGGTATAGGAATTTTCTCAATGAAGATTTTAATGTTCCCATTACAAAGCAACATAGGCGGATTTGCTATTACAAGAGAGTTCCGCTAAAGCGTCCTGACTATTATGCCAGACCAGACGAGTTAAGGGCATGGATTAAGTGGCTGAAAGAGAACAGAAAAAATGTTTATTATCAGCTTGCAACTTTTATGCCTCTTACTGGCGCTAGAGTAGGAGAAGCCAGTGGAATGCTTTGGTCAGCTATTATTTTAAGGCATTCTTACGCTACAATGGCTTTAATAGCGACAAAAAATTTATCCTCTGTCAAGCTAGTTTGGGTCATAGCTCAAGCCGTATGACAGAAAGATATACCAAAGTAGCTCTGTTAGACAGAAGTATAGCTTAAAAAACCACTAAAGCTTTTAATTTGTTTGGACGTGAGAGAGAAGAAAGTTTTCAGTTGGATTCCCGCTTTCGCGGGAATGACTGGGCTAAGAGGAATGATTGGATGAAAGAGAGTGACAAGGAGAATGAGAATAATAAGTTCGAGATAAAAAGCGAGAAACTTGGAGCTTATTTTAAAAATTACAGCGTGATAAAATTTAAAATCCCAGCAATTCTAGCAGTTAAAAGAAAAAGTGGCGTTCCCTACGGGTGATTATAGATAGTTTTCAAAACACTAAAATAAGCTAAAAACCTTATAAAATCTCACTGTTGTAGCCAAACTATAACCTCTGATAACCTGCAAATCACGAAAAGATTTGCAGTTGAGAGCCTTCTTTATGAAGGCTCTTTTTTTTATGTAAAGAAAAGTGAAAATAATAATTCCTAGCCTAAAAAACAGCTTAAAATCCGCTCAAATAAAAAAAAGCATTTTTTTACAGATTTTTCAGATTTTATTCTTGACTCATTCTAGAAAACACCGATACTGAAAATGACATCCCCACTCGTTATCGACTGGTGGGTACGAGGCGACCTCGCGGTCGCTTTCGTTTTTTTTTTTTTTTTAGAAGCATGAAAAAAACAATTGTTTATATTGACGGATTTAATCTTTACTATCGTTTAAAGAATACCCCTTATAAATGGCTCAATCTTTTTATATTTTTTTAACACCTCATTTACCACTTTCCTCTTGCTAACTGGGCTTAATACTTTCCCGAATTCACATCCTTTAATATC
>JAPPIY010000016.1 GCA_026914095.1 Oligoflexia bacterium | reverse complement strand
CCTTTTAACTCTTATTGTTACTCTTAACTTCAGTCCACTTTTTTAGCGCGCTTCAAATAGAAAAAGCCACTAAAAATAAATGAAGGAGCCATGCGGAGTTGAGTCTATAATTCCTGAAAATTCAGTATGATTTGTTCCGCCTTTCCTAAGAAGACTTAATAATTTTAAATTGGGCAGTGATAAGATAAATTTGCTTCTGCATTAAAGGGTATTCTTTCATCAATGAACACTTTTTTGCCTTTTAATGTAAATCTTACTGGTTTTCTATCTGCTTTTAGAGAAACACTTTCTGGAATGGGATAACAGTTTAAAGGCAAAAGACGGTGTTTTATTGTATAGTCAGCTATAGAACCCAGTTGACTGCCATAGTTTGTAGCGCAAATAGATCCAATTTCACCTTTGAGTATATTTCCGTATTTTTTTATAATTCGCTGGGAAGGATGAGAGGCTCTGGCATAAGTCTGCCCCACTGCCTCTTGAGAGGAAGCGCAAGGATTGTCCGGGTCTGAGATAATAGAATGCACGACAACAGAAGAAAACTTATGTTTTCTGTTTATTCTTTTAAATAAAGTTTCTGGTGAGTCATAATCTTCTTCATAATGACTGGTATCTTGCCCTGGCATTTGAAAGTTTACTTTTTCATTGTCTGCATCGGAAACAATGATTATTATAATAAGAGAATGAGGACGAAAAAAATCAGATTGATCTCTCTTGCCTAATGCTTGATTTAAAGTCTGGAGCCATCGCTCTCTATCGGCTGTGGGTTTTACAGGTGGACTGATTGTCTTTTGAAAGAAGGATACATTCAGGATTTAAACTCCTCATTTGCATTTTATAAAACTTATCGGCAAATTAAATAAAAGCTTGAGGATTTTTATTACAAGTTTATATTTATTTCCTTTAAAAGCAAAATTATATGATTTTTCAAAAAAAACTTCTTCGTTTGTCGGGAAAATTGAGTATAAAAATAGTCAAAAATGCTAAGTGATCTATTAAATTATAGGTATTTTTTCCAAAAAGCCTCAAAACCCTTATAAATAAAAGGTTTTTTTCTCTAAATAAGACTAAAATTGGGGCATTCCCAACCAATTTAAGAAACAGCCTTTAAACCTAGCTTAAAACCTATAGTTTAGTATCTCACCTAGAAAAAATGAGAAAACACTTAACCATTTAAGTTTTACTTTCTTTTTTCCGAATATATACACGACTACTTTTAGTGGTAATTGAGCGATAATGGAAGAAGTTTTTTATATTCTCTATGACAGCATAAAGAAAGACTCTATCTCACGAGTGTTTTCTCAGATTATTATAGCCCTTTTTTTTATAGGGGCTTTACCCGGACTCATATCAGCTTCCTCTTATATTCACAAAAAAATTCCTTTATTAACTAAAATACCAAAGAACCCTATCCTTTTTATCATTTTAATTATTATAGGAGCTGTTACTGGTTTTTACCTGAGCTTGCTTTCATGGGTATTCAGCGTATTACTCTTTATCTTCTTTTTTATAGCTATTTCAGCTAGATTTGAGAAATTGACTGTTCTATCTATAAAACCATCCCTCTTAACAACAATAGGAATTCTTGGAACTTTTGTTGGAGTATATATAGGGCTGGATAATTTCAATATTGCTAACATTGATGCAAGCATTCCTGATCTTTTGAGGGGGTTAAAAGTGGCATTTACAACAAGTATAGTCGGTATAGTGGCGGCTATTCTTTTAAAAATGATCCAGTCCCATATCCCTGCTGAAAGAGAGGAGCAGAATATTGTTGATATATTTAACAACATATATCAAGTTCTTCAAAATCATTTTGAAGAATCAAAAATCCAACACCGGCAAACCTTAGAAAAGACAGATCAAAATATAAATGAGCAAAATAAAATGATTCAATATCTCTATTCAAAAATGAACTCCTTAGAACAATCTATCAAAAATTCTGCTGAAAGTTTTAATAAACCCTTAAATGAAATCCAAAAAGACAAAATAAAATCGGAGAGCTTGAATGAATAGAACACAACTGTATTGTTTTTCAGCCGGTTTATGCCACAATTCTTTTACCCTCATGTAAAGAAAAAGCAGAGTAAATGTTTATACCGATCCTGTTTGAATTTTTCTGCTTGGTTGTTCAGACTTTTCTCAATAGTCTGCGCTTCTGCGAAGGCATGCCCTCGAGGACAGGAATCTCATTTAGACAAGAATTTTCAAAACAGGATCAGTATAATTCTGAATCATTCACAGTGAAAGTTTTAAAATGGCTAAAAACAAAATAAAAAATATATTTAAGTCCAAACAAGAGGAGACTGACGCTCAATGGATGCCTATATCAGATATTATGACAGTTTTAATGGTCATCTTTTTATTTATCTCTATCCTTTATATAAAACGGATACAACAACAGATACAGATCATTCAGAAGTCAAATGAGGCTATTCAGGAAATAAGCAAGGAGTACACTGACTACAAACAAATCATTTATGATCATCTTAAAAAAGAGTTTAATGAGGATTTAAAAAAGTGGGACGCTGAATTACTAAAAGACCCCATAGTTATTAGGTTTTTATCTCCTGAAATTATGTTTCATGCTGGAAAAAGCACAATTCAACCTCGATACAGAGGTATTCTTCAGGATTTTTGTCCAAGATACTTTACTGTTCTCAATCGCTTTAAAAAACTAATAGAGGAAATTAGGATAGAAGGGCATACCTCCCTTGAGTGGCATGGCGCAAAAACGAAAATAGAGGCTTACTTTAAAAACCTGAGGCTGTCACAAAACAGGACAATATCTGTTCTTGAATATTGCATAGCTGTTAAATTAAAGCCGCATATCAGAAAATGGACAATAAAACACGCAACA
>JAPPIY010000151.1 GCA_026914095.1 Oligoflexia bacterium | reverse complement strand
GCTTCAGCCTATTCGCGCTTTGGCTGAATGTGTCGTCTCTCTACTCGGCCTATGTTTTTTTAAAGTCCTCTCTTGTGTCTTTCAGTAAAAATGGGCTTTTCCCCCTTCCTCAATTTAAAAGCCCGCTCCTTTATTTTTATAACAACCGGTTGGCGGTTTTAAATAAAAAAAAGCCGTCCAATAAGCTCGAAAACCAGCCTGAAAGCAAAACCTTTCAAGGTCTGATAAGGGATGAGATCAGCCAATTAAAAAAACGCTTTCCCAATTTAGCTGTTACAGAAGACTTCCAGTCCAATGTTAAAATATTCGGTTCTGAAAGATTTTTGCAAACAGTGATTCATGAACTGCTGTTGAATGCCTTGGAATCTATGGGAGCTAAGAAAAAACAAGAAGTGGCATTAAATCTTAGGGAAGAAAAAAACAGCCTGGTCTTTTCTGTCCGCGATTATGGATCGGGGCTGAAAGAAGCTGAAAAAGCCTTTCAGATGTATTACTCCACCAAATCTCAGCTAGGCGTCGGTTTAAATTTAGTCCAATCTATTGTAAAGGCAAAGGGCGGAAAAATAAAGTTACAGCCTTTTGAAGAGGGCGGCGCTCAAGCGATTCTATCTCTGCCTTTAAAGCTTTTTTTAAAACAGTATTAGCAATCAATCTTCTTAGATTTTAGCGCAACTCAACGGACCTGCTCAGGGGAAAAAACCTAATGTGAGGCCTTGCAAAATCTATGTGGCCGTGTCAGACAGAGCACCACGGTTTTAGCCCTGGGTGAATCTATTTGAGGTTTCAAAGCGTCTTTACAAGTTAAAGAGCTGTTTAATAAAGCTTCAGCGCCGACAAACATTATAGATAATATAGCTTAGACTGGTTTTTAATTCCAACTGTTATTTTTATGCCTGTTGAAATTATTTAGCGGGTTCTGAAAATTTAAATGGGGATAATTCCTTCTAAGGGCATGTGCAGGAGCCAGCAGAGTATCCCACTCTAAGAATATAGCAGGGAGGAAGGCATTGTGATTTGTGAAGGGAAGGAGCAAGACACTGAGCTGATACGGGGTCCCAAGGTTGTGAAGGTGAAGGGCTACAGGCATGTGAAACACACCTGCTTAAATTCTTTCAATCTTTATCTACATAAACCGCTATCGATACCAGTACCTTCTGTCGTTCCTGAAGGGCAAGTAGTGACACATTCCCATTCACCATTCGGTCTATTATAAGCTGCCTTCTTGTTGTAGTTGCATTTACAAATTTTGTACGAGTCGTGTAATCCGGAACAGTAATTGGTACATGACTTGCTATTTGGATTCCAAAAGGGCCAAGTCGACGGGCAGTCACACCTATTGAATCTTCCGGTAATTTCCTTAACTTTTCCGCCAGTGCAAGGGATGCACATTGTTCCAGTCCAATGAGGTCTGCTGGTGGAGCATTTACAACCCTCTTGATACATGTAGATATTGCGTCTTTGATATCCAACAAATCCCTTTCCGCTAGGACAAACGCACCTATTTAAGCTAGTATCCCAGAATGCTACATCACCATTACATCTACACTGTTCATTTTCAAAGTGTTGTCCTGTGGGGCAGACACATTTACTTGCGGAAGAGCTCCAAATTGATCCGCCCGTGCAGGCTGTTCCTGATACAGGAGTGCAGATTATATCTCCAGAGCTGTCAAATCCTCTTAAATACTGATCAACGGGGCAGCTGATATTATTTATGTCTGTTCCTCCCGCGATACAGATTTTATTTCCGGTTGTATCAAAGCCTTGGAGGGCTTCTCCCTGTGCGCACATGACATTAGACAAGTCTAATCCTGGCGAGGGAGAAGATGAGTTACATTCAAAATCATTGTCATTAGGTCCAGTATGAGTTACAATAAGAGGCGCTCTCAAGATAGGATTGAATCGTGGCGCCCCATTGACAATAGATTGAGAGATTAAAGACAAGGACCGCTTCACAGGGGGACAGGGAAAAGGCCCTGGGCATTTTTTACAAGCGTTAGCGCCACCGGTTTCATCGCATTTTAATTGGAACTCCACCAGTCCTTGTATTCCATACTTTGATTTGAGCTGATTTTTCTCTGCGACAAGATCGATGGCGGAGCCACTGTTTTTCACTTTAATAATATAGAGGGTGGCGTCGGTTCCCGCGGAGACTTGAGTTTTAGCTTGAAGCAGAGTTTCTTTGCAGTGCGCGGGCTCCTTCATATAATTTCCTAAGAGAGAGATTAAGTTGAACCTTTGGGCTTGTTGTTCAAGCTGGCTGATTTGGGTGTTCATGTGGATGAAGAGTTTAGTGAGTCCCATGATGACGATGACTCCGATGGCGGAGGCTACGAGGACGCCTAGAATAGAGAAGGCTTTGTTGTTGAGGAGTGTTCTGTAACTCTTTGAAAACACTGGGAAAGTTTTGATATTGGGGGGGTATTTTTAATATATTTAAAAGCGCGATAAAGAGAGGAAAGCTCATTTGGAGTTATAAGCTTACAAAAAAAAGCTTTTGGTAAAGACTTTGATACTATGACAATCCCATCTAAATATAAGGTTGGAGTTGACAGTTTATACCTTTTAAGAGATTGTATTAAAAGCTTGTGGTTTTTAAAGAAAGAGATTGATATTGAATTTTGAAATGTTTTTTTAAGATTTTTGTTTTCGTGTGGAGGATTAAGAGAGTCAAAGCTCAAACAAAAGGGCTGTCCTTTTTTCGTCAGAAATTTCATAAAAACCTCCCTCAGCTATTTTATTTTTTTAACGATAAATAAAGTATACATTAATAAGTTTCGGCTAAAATAAATAAAAACTTTAATTTTTTTATCCTGAGTTCGCCCCTTGAGAGAGAAAAAGAGATGAAGAGGCCGTAAATACGGGA
>JAPPIY010000257.1 GCA_026914095.1 Oligoflexia bacterium | reverse complement strand
TATAAATAAGGACTTAAATTGAGTGATGCGCTCTTTAAAAATAGAAAAAGATTCTTTTTGAGAGGGCAGGTTGTGAGAATCCAATAGCCCTTGTTTTGCAGTGTTTTTAAAATCAGGCGATAGACTCCTTGAGATCAAAGCGATATAACTCTTTATGATTCGTTTTATTTGCTTCTCTACAGAGGGAGTTAATTCTGGCAGAGACAGCCATGCGGATTGATTCTTTTGAGGCTCTAGCTTTATCAAATAACCGCTCCGAACAGCAGAAAATAAAATCAATCTTGTTTCCAACTGCTCTAATTTTTGAAAATAAGAGTCCAAATCCGCCGGCTGTTGCCTTAAAGACTGCAATTCAGTGAATTGCATAGCCAATTTAGAATGACCGCTTAAATCCGAAACAGAAAAGCGCTTCACTTTTAAATCTAAACCTAAAGATTTTTTTATGTCTTTTTCCACAAAGATCAATCTTTCGCTTTCCCACATATCAGGAATAAGGAGCCATAACAAAATAACTTCAACAGCGGATCGTTTGTTGTAATGATCTTTTCCATAGATTTTTCTTAAAACTTCCCTTGAAAAAGTGTCAAAAGGCTTTATCCGACCCTCATGCTGAACGGGAAGAGTCTTCCAAAGCTTCTCAGCTAAAAACAATTCCCCCTGAGAGCAAGACAGACAAAAGAACAAAATAAAGCTATAAAAAAGTTTTTTCATTGAGACAAAATTACACCGATTCGGTTTGAGTTTTGAAGTTTTTTTAAAGATTCCCACCCCCTCAAAATTCAAACAAGATGAGTATTATATTTTAAAATAAAAAACACAAGCTATTTTTCTCCTTTAAGAGCCTTCAGCTTTTTTGTAACAGGGTCCAAATACAAAGTCCAAGTCCCTTGATTGTCTGGCCTTAAAAAATAAATTTTAGCGGACTGAGCCAAAGCGGATGGATAATAGTAGATATAAACTTTTCCTTCCTCTTTGGCAGAGCCTTTAGTCTCTATTTTTGTCATATCTAAAAGAGAAGGGATATTTTGAGGCTCTGAATAAAAAGAATTATCTATCTGAAAAACACTGTCTGTTTTCTCTTCCTCTTCGGATTCATTTATAGCTTGTTTTTTTTCCACCCAATATTGGTCTTTCTTTTCTGTATTCAGCTGTATCACTAAACGATAAGTTTTATTATGAAGAGTGGAAACGGAAACCAAGCGGTTATTTAAACGAGCCAGCCGATCAAAAACAGTCCTCACCTTGTGGCCTTTGTTATAAAATTTTTGAGAAGTGACAGTAAATAGAAGCCCTATAATAAAAAGAACAAGCAACATTTCAATCAGTGAAAAAGCTTTTTCAGCTTTTTGACCAAGCCTGCGCTTTATACTGATTCGGTTTGATTTTTTCATCCGTAAGCGTTTGTTTAGTCTTTCCTCAGAAGGCGAGACTCCCGTGAAACTTGTCCTCGCGAAAGCGGGGAGCCTGCCCTCTTGGAAACGGGGGCGGGAGACAGAGGCAGGAATCCAGATAAATCCTTAAAATTCAAACAGGATTGGCGCATATCCATCGTTAAAGACTAATCTAAAGAGGAAATATCTTTGTTAAACTTACCACTGCCGCCGGGCTTTTTGTCAGCTCCAAAACTGATAATCGCAAAACTTCCACTGTCCTCATCGTATTCATAGAGGAAATCCTGCTTCCAAGGATCTTTAGGAATTTTACCATTTTTTAAATAGGGCTGAGGCCCCCACTCTTCGCAATCAGAAGGAGCTGAAACCAAATCCTCCAAAGATTCTGGATAATAGCCGCAATCCAAGCTAAATCCCTCCATAGCCTGTTCAATCAAACCAATTAATATTCTAGCTTCCTTAATTTGAGCTTTTTTCCTGCTCTGACTGACAGATCGCGCCACCACTGACATAATAAAAGCCAAAATGCCAACCACAACAAGCATTTCAATCAGACTCAAACCTTTTTTGTTGAAAATAAATCTCTTCATTTTGCGCTCCTATTATACCGATCCTGTTTGAGTTTTTCAGCTTTTCCCGAAGATTCCCGCTTTCGCGGAAATTTAGCCCTCTGGCAGAAGACACAGCAGAATACACACTTTCAAACCCAGTCAGTATAAACCTAAGGAACTTTATAACTCAAAAAATTTTATAGTCAAGTTTTTGAGCCAGTTAAGCCAAAAAATCTTTTCCGGTGAGATCAAAAGCCAAGCGCTCCAGAGCTAAGCTTCGGGAGGCTTTCAAGCCCAACAAATCCCCTGCCTTTAGCTCCATTTGCAAATCTGAAAGCAAAGCCTTGTTATAGGCCTTAAAGCTTTTAAACCGGCCCTTAAAATTATTTTTCCCAAGCTCCTCTTCTATTAAGCGGGAATGCTCTCCAATAAAAAAAACACAGCGGGATTCCAGCACAGAAGGATGACAGGCTAACTGTTGATGATATTCTTCAGATTTTTCTCCTAACTCCTTCATATCACCTAGAATTAAGACTCGTGATTTTGAAAATTTTTGACAGGATTTTAGAAAAAAATCCATACTGGCTGGATTGGCGTTGTAAGCGTCAAATAAAACAGACACCCGCTTGTCCTTCATAAAAAACCACTCCTGACGGCCTTTAGGAAGACGGCACTGAGAGATATTTTTCCAAATTTGCTCTGGTTTAGCCCCTACAGACAAAGCTAAAGCGCAAGCGCACATTAAATTATCTAAATTTCCCTGTCCTGAAAACAACAACTCAGCTTTTGACTGAATACCCCCTACCTGACCAGCAATCAAAGACTGCTGAGCGGATTCTTTTAAAAAGTTAAGTCTTACCTGAGCCTTTTGATCTTGAGAAGAAAAACTGAAGGAATCTTTTTTTGCCAAATCCTTCCACATTTTTTTTGTCCATAGATTGTCTCTATTAAACACCCAA
>JAPPIY010000214.1 GCA_026914095.1 Oligoflexia bacterium | reverse complement strand
ACATGTTATTATTAAAAATGTTCAAAAATAGACCGCTTAAGTTGTCATGAACCAAGAAATAAATAAGGATAAAATTAAAAAAAATAGAAAAAGCCTCTAAAACAGAAAAAGGAATAATACAAAAGTTAAATATATAATTCCTAAAAATAGGGAGGTTTATATACTTCAAATCGCAGATAAGCCATAATATCCTTTAACTACAAGGAGTTTTAATAGCTTTTACAAGATAATAAGCTTTTTCAAAAACAGTTTAAAGAAGCGCTTTCATTTGAAAAGAAGCTCAAACTAGAAGTATCTGATTTGACATATTGATAAGAAACTTACAGGATGAAAGGCTCAAAATCTCAGTCCTATGTTTTGCCACAAGGCGGA
Source organism: Oligoflexia bacterium (assembly GCA_026914095.1). Classification (GTDB taxonomy): domain Bacteria; phylum Bdellovibrionota; class Bdellovibrionia; order Bdellovibrionales; family UBA1609; genus JACOND01. The sequence goes on along the minus strand of JAPPIY010000214.1, from coordinate 2,534 downwards.
CGTTTAGTCGCCTTGTGTTCAAATCCAAACTCGTTTTAAGCCTTTCAGCCTGTAAGTTTCTATAAGGCTCTTTAACAACAATTTCTTTTTATTCTATCAAGCGCTCAGCTTGTTGAATGAGCTTAAAAATGTCATCAAATGGCTTTTTTATAAAACAATCCGCCCCGGCCTTTTTCATTTCCTCTTCATTGAGCTTATCATGGGCGGAAATTAAAATTGTTTTTGCAGAAATATCCTTTGGAATTTTTTTCAACAGCTCTAAACCGCTCATCCCAGGCATAAGAATATCAACAAAAACCAAGTCGGGCCGAAACAAAGGCCAAATAGCCAAAGCCTCTTCAGCGCTGAAGACAGCTTTTGCTTGATGCCCCAAACTTTCACCAGCCATTTGAAGAGAGCGGCCTATTAAAGGCTCGTCATCCACAATTAAAATTTTTAAAGCTTTTTTCATGGGCCGGCATTCAGCTCAGCTGAAACAGCCTGAGGGTAGGATTTTTCCCCAGAGTTAAGAGGAAATATCAATGTAAAACAAGTGAACTGATTTTTTTGGCTTGAGATAAAGATTTTTCCATTAAATTGCTGGACAATTTTTTTTGCAACCCCTAAGCCTAAGCCGGTCCCTCTCTTTTTACTGGTCCAAAAAGGCTGAAAGATTTTATCTAATTTCTCTGGCTCTACTCCTATCCCATTGTCTTTTATTTTGAAACAAACTTCATATTCTGAAATAGGATAAGCGCTAATTTGAATCATTGGATTTTTATTTTTCTCATCTTCAGCCAGAGCTTCACAGGCATTTAAAATCAAATTGTAAAAGACTTGCTGTAAGAGAGAAAAATCCCCTTTGACTTCCAGATTCTGTTCGCAAAAATCAGTTTTCAGCTTTATGCCTTTAAACGCTTTTTTCAATAAAGGCAAGGTGTCGTCTAAAACTTGATGTATATCACAGCTTTTCATCTGCTCTTTTTGATTAGAAAAAGATAAAAAACTTTTAATAATTTTCTGAGATCTTTGAACAGCTTTTTCCAATTCTTCAAACTCTTCGTTAAACCCCTTTAAAGTAGAGTCAGTTTTTAAAATTTGTGTCATAGCCTTTACACCTGTTAAAGGGTTATTCAGCTGGTGAGCCATATTTTGTCCTAAACCAAACAAGAGAGACATTTTTTCACTTTGAAAAAGCTGTTCCTTTAAAATAAAAGATTTAGTCCTATCTTGACAGTATAAAACGCCCAGTGAATCTTTAAGAGGATAGTAATGCAATTGGTAAATTTTTTCTCCCTGCTCCAACAAACCCTCGCTTATTTTTTCCTTTAGAAATTTTTTAGACAGAGAAAGGTTTTTTTTAAAAGAATCGTTTCCTAAAAGAAGTTGAAAATCATTTAAAACACCTAAAGGCTCTCTCCATTGAAAAAACAGCTGACTCCATAAATAAGAAATGCGGTTAAAGTGAGTGTTTAAATGGGCTTTTTTTAAAGACAACTCTAAAATGGTTTTGCGCTTTTCAAAAAAATCAATAAGAGGCTGGGCAAACGGTTTGTTATTAATTTCCAAAACCAAAAGAGCCTTTAATGGAAAAACATTCAGAGGCGCCATTAAGGCTTTAAAAAAAGGGCGTCCAAATTCTTTAGCTAAATATAAGTTTTCCTCTACAGAAGAAAATCTTATGTTTTCTACCACTGGCCAAAACTCTTGAGCTGAAGGCTCGTAAAAAATGTTATTTTTTATATAAGCCCTTCTTAAACCCAGTTGCTCCGATTCATAGAAAAGAATCAGCTCTCCTGTCTTAAATTTTTTTGGAATTTGCGCTTGTAAATTCAAAAGAAAATCTCTGACTTCAACTGAACTTGATAAGGTTTCACAAAATTTTATAAAAGAGGAGTCAATCTCTTTAGGGAAATCGTCTTTGTTTATTGAAAAATCTTTACAGGACTTCACTTTGATAAATTTCAAAAATCAAGTTCTATATTAGAGTATTTTTTAATAGTTTTGTTATTTTGTAAGACGACAGGGCAAAAAAATTATAAAACAAGACCTTAGTTGAGCTAAAAACAGACAAAATTGGAACAATATATTAAGAGCCACAGGCTAATCTATAGCAACATACAAGGCTTAGCTTTTAAAATATATTAAAGGATATCTTCTCTCTTTCTCTCTATAGTTAGGGCTTTTTTAACAAAATCTACTAAAAATCCTCCTTTCTTTTTAGCCCACTTTGGAATGACACAGCATGGAGGGATTGGTGGATTTTCAATTGAAATGCGAGGAGACGGGAGGCTCAAACCCCTGCAAAAAATGTCCAGGGCCTTTTCCCTGCTCTCCTGTGAAGTGGTCCTTGTCTTTAATCTCACAAACTAAAGTCAATAACATCCCCAGCTTTAATCGCATCTTGCAAACTCCTCTCACCCTAACACACACAGGGCCTAATGACAGCGATTTTGAGTGTTTTTATGCAGGCTCTCAGGCTCTGGATTGTGGGGATCGGAAAGGGACGATTGAGGGCTATGACAGCCATGGAAATAAGAAATGCTATTACCTTT
>JAPPIY010000159.1 GCA_026914095.1 Oligoflexia bacterium | reverse complement strand
CTGCAACACGATTATTTGCTTCAGTCATGTATATAATTCCCCTTATTTAAGGCTTTTTTTAAAAGTGTTTTAAAGACCTAAGAGCTGTTGCCAGATTTTTTAAGAAAAATAGGGATAATTCGCTTACCATTATGTAAAATTTTCATAAAAAGCTTGCTTTTTTTTTGAATGATATGTTATCAATTTTTAGTAATGAAAAAAGAAGGACATCCTAAAACTAGAGAAGTTGTTTTTAAAGACCTGTCCAGCGGTTTTCAAATTCTGACAACTTCCACTGTGGCGACGAAACAAACAACGGAGTTTGAAGGAAAAACTTATCCTATGGTTTCTTTTGATGTTTCCAGCGCCTCTCATCCTTTTTATACGGGCAAGCAAAGACTGTTGGATACAGAGGGTCGGGCAGAAAGGTTTATGAAAAAATACAAAGGCTTTAGCTCAGCCAATAAAAAACCTTAGGCTGTGGCAAGTTTATATCTTTTTTTCTTTAGCGCTATATAGTTTTTTTGAGTGAAATGGATTTTTCTTTGTTTTTTTAGCTTTTTCTCTTTTGGAAAGAGTGTCGGCCAAGAATCTTGCGCTCAGGAAAGCTTCTTTGGCAAAACTAAAGAGTTTATTAAGGAAAAAGGAGATTGTTCTTCACCTGCTATTTTTGGAAAAAAACTATGGCATAAGACCAAAGAGATTTTTTCAGCCAGATCGAAAAATATAAAGACTTCCCTCAGACTTTCTTTTTAGAAACTTACAGTAAAAAAATCGGGAATTATATACTTGACTCGCCAAATTTCAAGGCTTTGTGGCTTTTTCTCTGAAGAAAACCGCTTTAATCGCTTAAAACTTTTACCTTTATTTTTGAATAGTAAATTCCTTGAAACCCTTATATTTAAAGGCTTTTAGAGCTTTTTGGCTAGTCATGTATATAATTCCCAAAAAATCTAAATTTAAGCTGGCCTTTAGAAGGTTATGGAGCTTTTTTTGCGACAAACAAAAGTAGGAGACTTTTTAAAAGCAAAGGAGGCTTTATGAAAGACAATTTTAGAAGTGATGTCCAGATAAACAATCAAGAAAAAAGAAGAGAGGACTTTCTCAAACTCCAAAATGAATGCTATATTTGCGGCAAAAGTTTAAGCACTCATGTAGAATATTTGCCAGAAACCTATAGGCTTGTTGAAAGAGTTCAGTGCCATAATTGTATGACTTTAATTCGTGTTAAAAATCATCCTATGCAATAACATCAGGATATAAACTTTCATAAAGTTACAATTTTGAAATAGTCAAAAAAATGGCATAAATGCCACTTTTTTGACTATTTTATGCAATGCATTATACACTTTCATTGACTTTATTTTAAGCAATGCTGTTTGATAGGATTGATGAGGAGTTTAAATATAAAAAATAATTTTCAGTTTAAAGGCTTTAGCCCTAATAAGAGAATCAGGGAAAAAAGCGAAGTGTTTTACAATTTAATTGAGAGGCGCGCTCCCAGCGATTCTAAAAAACTGGCTGTTTTAAAAAAAACAGGAGGCTCTTATACAGCTAGGCTTAAGCTGTCTTCAGCCAGTTCCTGCTCCTTTGATATCTCCTGTAAAGATAACAATGCCACCGATTCTATAAATTCTCTTCAAAAACAGTTTTTTGATAAAATTCTTAAATGGAATCAAACTAGGCAGCCAAAAGATGTTTCGTTAAACAAATAAGCTTTACAAATGGCGGATAGAAAAGAAAACCCTTTTTTGAATTTGGGCTTTAACATTATTTTGCCCGTTCTTATTCTAAATAAGGGCGAAAAATTTATTTCTGTTGAGCCTTCTGCTGTTTTTATTTTGATATTGGCTTTAGCTTTTCCGTTTTTATACGGTCTCAAGGATTTTATAAAAAATAAAAAAATCAACTGGCTTTCTATTATAGGGCTGGTCAGTATTCTTTTGACAGGGGGGCTGGCTCTTTTAAAGTTGGAAGGAATTTATTTTGCTGTTAAAGAGGCCGGCATTCCTTTGCTTTTAGCGCTGATATTTATAGTGTCGGTGTTTTTTAAAAAACCTTTGGCTCATGTTTTTATCTTTAAATCCTCTTTGTTTGATACTAAATTGATACAAAACCAGTTACAGCTTAATAATAATGAAAAGAAATTTGAAAACCTAATGATTCATTCTACCTTGCTCTTAAGCGCGAGTTTTATATTAAGCGCTATTTTAAATTTTTTGATTGCAATGTCTGTATTTACAGATATGGATCCTCAACTCGCTGAATCGGCTAAAGAGACCCTAATAAACAAGCAAGTTGCTGATATGACTTGGATGGGATATGTGTTTATTGCTTTGCCTCTTACTGTTGTGACAGGCTTTTTATTTTGGTGGATTCTAAAAAAACTCAAGCTTTTAACAGGCTTGACTTTAGAGGAGCTGATTCCTCAGATGAAGAAAGATTTAAAGCAAGCTTGAAAAGTGTAAAGCATAAAACATTTGGCAATATCAATATATTTTTTAGAAAATCAAGAGTATAACAAAAAATATCTTGAATCTTTTTATGAATTAGGCCATATAAGATAGTTATGTCTTATAAAATTACTGTGGCTTATGGGGATGGCATCGGGCCTGAAATCATGGAGGTTGTTTTACAGGTTCTTAAAAAAGCAGGCTTTGAATTTCAAAAAGACTTGATTGAGTTGGGAGAAAAAGTCTATAAGCAAGGGCATTTATCTGGAGTGAGATCAGAAGACTGGGAGATCATTCGCAAAAATAAAGTTTTTCTTAAAGCTCCCATTACCACTCCTCAAGGGGGAGGCTTTAAAAGCTTAAATGTTAAAATTAGAAAAAGTTTAGGGCTTTTTGCGAATATTCGCCCCGTTCGCTCTTTATATCCTTATGTGAAAACAAAATTTCCTAATTTAGATGTTGTTGTCATTCGTGAAAATGAAGAGGAT
>JAPPIY010000123.1 GCA_026914095.1 Oligoflexia bacterium | reverse complement strand
TGGGAATTATATACATGACTGCACTTGATTCCCTTTATTTTCTCGTTTTTTAAAAGGCTTTTTTCATTTCTTTTAATGTAACTTTATCGCTTTATTTTTTTTCTGAATAAACGGTCTGAAACCCTTTATATCTCCTTAGTTTGAAGTTTTTTTGTGCAGTCATGTATATAATTCCCTTATTTTTTAAAAAAAGCTTGATTGAGTAAGGAGTTGTGATATTATAATCACAGATATAAACAGGTTTTAATTTTGGATTACTCTATAAAGAACTTTCAGGTCATCTTTAAAGATGGAGCTTCAATCAAAGTTTTACCCCCCCCCCTAAGAATTTTACCATACTCAGGCTTACGAATAGGTTTTATAGAAGAGAAAAACCTGAAAAACTCAAACACGATCGGTATAAATAGAAGAGCCTTTATTTTGAATTCTTTTCTGCCTTTATTTTATCATTACCTGCCAATTAAACAAACTGCTATTATTACATCAAAAAATCAAATTTTCCCAAATATTCTTGCTTTTAGAAACGCTCTAATTAAGGTTACATCTAATAATAATTATGAACTATTAAATAAATTATGTTTTGCGAGGGAACAAGGTATCATCATTAAAGAAAACCGAACTTTAATTAGCAATAACAAAATGAAATTTGAACGGTTTTGGATTAGTAAAAAAGCTTATGACAAATGGATTATGTCTAATTCAAAGAAGAAAAGTGATATTAACTTAGTTAAAAGTCAAGATTTTTTAATTACAGAAAAAAGCGCTAAACTATTGTTATTTACTTAAATTTACCAACGCAATAAAATCTATAACAATATGTATACTGTTTCTTTAAATCCCTATGGCATTAAAATTGAAAATATAAACTTAAAAAATACCGTGAAGAAAGATTATAAAAAAATTATTGATCTATTAGATACTTATCAGCTGGTGATAATCCCAAATCAAATTTTAACTCCAAAGGAATGGATTGAAATATGCAAGCATATAGGCAAAGTTACAAAATATAAATATTTTACCCACCCACAACATCCTGAGATTGTGCTCATTAAGCCTGATGGAATGTTAGGAAGTGGGGAAATTGGCTGGCATACTAATGGTATGGCTAGACAAAGTCCTGAAAATGGATTAGGTGTTTATTGTGTAGAACCGGGTACAAACAGTATAACTTCATTTGTCAATTGTCATTTAGCTTATAAACAATTACCAGATCACAAAAAAACATATTACAATAAGCTAAAAGTTGATTTTAAATATGAAAATAATCGTTATGTTTACGCATCTGGAAAACAAAAAGAAACATTAACTCAAATGGGAACAGGTTGCATGAAACCTCTTTGTATAGAAAGTCCAGTTTCAGAGAAAAAAGCCATGTATTTTGGCATCAACTATATAAACAAGCTCATTGGAGTTTCAACAGACTTACAGGAACAGTTGATGAAGGAACTCTCTAAATATATTTTTCAAGAAAAATATATTTATCACCATTCATGGTCTAAAGGAGATTGTTTATTTGCCGATCAATATTTGACGCAACATAAGCGAAACTCTGTTACTGGAAAAAGATTGCTTTATAGGACAGTATTTTATTATGGCTCAAATAACTAAGACATATTTAGAAAGCAGTTTATGAGCAAGAAAACATTTTTGCAAACAAAAAGAAACAGAGTTTCGGGAAGTGGTCCAGACAGAAAAATCTTACCCAATTTTCATTGTGTTGGAAAACTTAATAAGAAAATAAGACAAGAAATTCTTGAAATAGTGGACACATCAAAAAATATCAACGACTTATATACAGATAATTACAATATATCCAAGTTTTGTGATCTAAGAAAACAACTTCCTAAAAACCATATTAATATATTGCTTCAAAAGCCTCTAGAAAATACTGATGGCATGAATGAAAAAGAATATCTTGTTTATGATAAATTTAAGAAAAACAGTCTTTTAAAACAATTTTTACAAAATAGATTTCCAAAACACTATAGAGCTCGTATAGCTATTTTACCTCCTAACTCTGAAATTAATTGGCATATTGACATGAACACAAGTGTTAGTTGCCGGTTTCACATTTTAGTAAAAAATTCTAATATTATTTTTGAAATTAACCGTAAAGGATGTGTTGACCGCATTCCCTTCCAAGAAAGTTTTATATATTTTACAAATACAGCCTATCCTCATAGAGTTTGCAATCCGACAAATAAAGAAAGGATTAGTCTTTTATTTGATATTGAATATAACAATATAAAAAATCTTTTACCCACAATCTAAGATGATTAAACATATACCCAATTTAAGCGCCTTTGTTATAAAAACAAAAAGCCAAATTTTAGAATGGCTTGAAGATTTTGAACAGTTAAGGGAGCAAATACTAATGTCTGATGATTCCAGAAAAGACAACTATACTTTCAAGCGATTTAATTTAAAGGAACAAGAGGAAGTGACTGTAGTTTATTTCAAACAAGAAATCATTGCTTTTTCCTCCCTCTACTATAGAAATTATTACCCAAAAAATGTATCAAGAGTTCTAAACCGATTTTGGAAATCACCTAAAATAAGATATATTAATCAATCTTATTGGTTGCTTAGCAGATACATGCTAATTCCTCAGTTGAAAGAGGCTTCCTTATTAAACAAGCGAGCTGTTTTTATTTCCATAGAAGGAAAAAAGAGGAATTGGCTGTCTCGGTTTATAAAGGAAGCTAAAAAAGAGGAGCCCGAGTGGATTCACTTAACTAACAGACTTTATAAAGTAGCGCCTAATGATGATTTGCCTTGCTGGCAGAATATAGCTTATCTTCCCTTAAAACCAAATTATAAACTTAAATTTCCTAATTTAACCTATACAGCATATAATGATAAGTTCTATCTAAATAAATATGTTAAAAAGTTTGAAAAATAGGACATCTAATCTTATAACTAACTAG
>JAPPIY010000194.1 GCA_026914095.1 Oligoflexia bacterium | reverse complement strand
CCGGATAAGGTTGGGGTTTATAGAGTGTCATTAAAGGTGAGTGATGGCTTTTTAAGTTCAAAGGATGTTATAAAAGTGACGGTTAAGAAGCCAAAAAACCGAGTTCCGACATTAGCTAAGGTTGGAAACAAGACGGTTAAAATAGGAGAGGAGCTAAGTTTTAAATTAGCGGGAAGTGATAGAGACAGAAACGACAGTCTTCGTTATATGGTTTCTCCATTGCCATTATATGAGAACATGACATTTAATGCGGGAACAGGGGAGTTCTTTTTTAAGCCGAGGGCCAATCAAGCGGGAGATTTTAAATTAAAGTTTTCTGTTATAGACAAGTTAGGAGCGGAAGACAGCGAGGATGTCACAATCAAAGTCAGTCCCTTAGAAAAGAATGCCAAGACATCAGTTAAGGGCAGAGTTTTAGAGGCCAATGCTATGGCTAACAGTAATCGTGAAGTGGTTTTATCAGGAATAGATGTAAGGCTGTCCGTGGATGGCGATAATAGGTATGGAGCGATGACAGACGCTCAAGGCTATTTTACAATAAATAACATTCCAACAGGAGAGGAGTATATCATACAGATTTTAACGGCGGGGATTACCTTAAATGGGAAGAGGAAGTATGCGGATTTTCACGAGCAGATAGAGGTGATAGAAAAGGCTGGGAATGTGATAACGAGGCCTTTTTATATGCCCTTAGTGGATACAAATGGAGTGGCGGAGATAACAGCTAACCAAGCAACTAAAGTCACAAATACCGCAATCAATGCGGAGCTTGATGTTCCGGCAAATGTTTCCATGCTAAACGGCATGACTTACACGGGGGAGATTTCGTTAAGCGAGGTGCCGAAGGCTTTAGCTCCGATAGCTTTGCCTGAAAGCTTAAGAGGAACAGCGACTCTTTTAACCCTTCAGCCGGCGGGGTTGAGATTTACAACTCCCGTGAGAGTTTCGTTTCCAAATAGAGATAATTTCCCAGCTGGAACAGAGCTTGATATATTTTCAGTTAATCCGGATACGGGGCTTTTTGAAATTTCAGGAAAAGGAAGAGTGAATGCGGATAGAAGTCAGATTGAGACCATCTCTGGCGGTATCACAGCGGCGACATGGCATGTTCCGGGGCCTCCGCCGCCGCCTTCAAATTGTAAAGGGACTTGCAAGGATAAAAACGATGAGGATTGCGAGACCTGTAAAGCGGGCTCCAGCGTTGATCTTTTAACGGGGGTATTAAGAGAGGAGCACAGTTTAACAAGCTACCGCTCCTTAAATGAGGAGAGAGTTTTAACCTTAGGCTATAACTCTAAATCGGCAAAGCCTCATAAACGAGTTGTGTCTATGAACAGGTCTTATCCTGTTGTTTCTGCGATACCGCCCACGGTGTCAGCTCGGATAAGACTTTTGGGTTCTGATCTGGGGCAAGAGCTTGTAAGCAATTCCAGCATTTTGTCTGAGGATGAGGTTCAGCCTTTTGTTTTAAGGAATTCAGTGAATATACCTATTTCAAAAACAGGGATATACCCAGTGGAACAGATAACGACCAGCAATTATTTAGCTTCTCGTTTTTCAAGTCTAGTTAGGAAGGACATTTCAGTTGTGGATTACAGAAAAAGCCCTTATGGGAGGGGCTGGGGAGTGGATAATCTTCAAAGGCTATATGAGAATCCGCAAGGTCATTTATTGCTGGTTCATGGCAACAGCTTTAAGGCTCAGTTTCGCTCACCGGAAGAGAGAGTGTTTTTCAGCTCTGCTGTTAGCAGTTCTCAAAGGTCTGAGGAAGCAAAGCCTATAACTTATATTGCGCCAGAGGGAGATTACTCGGTGTTAAGGAGGCTGTCTAACGGGAGCTATGTCAGAAGGATGAAAGACGGCATGCTGTATAAGTTTGATACAGAGGGTCTTTTATTATCTAAAGAGGATAGAAATGGGAATAAGACGAGTTATTGCTACTATACGGGAACCGACCGCTTAAAATGCATCAAAGACCCGAATGGAATGGAATACACTTTTGTTTATGGAAGTGATGATCTTTTAGACAGCATCACCGATCCGCAGGGAAGAGTGACGAGCTTTGAGCACGACAGCCAAAGCAATCTTATAAAGATAACAGATCCGGATAATACGACAAGAGAGTTTTCCTATAGTGAGGAGGGTCTTTTATTAGCTCAAAAGGATAAGCGGGGCAATTTATCGAACTATGTTTATAATGAGATGGACCAAGTGATACAGACGATAAAGCAGGACGGGACTGGTGTTGAGTTGCAGTCTCAAGGCTCTATGGGTTTGCCGGAAGGAGAAGAGGAAGGGACTATGCAAAAGCCTTTATCCTTAGTGAAGGAGGAGGAAGAGCAAGGGATGTATGAGGACGCGAATGGAAATAGGAACCATTACACATTAAGCGATAGGGGTCAATTTACAAGCCTAACTGACGCTTTAGGAAGACAAACAGAAATTGAAAGAGATGAGGACGGAAACAGGACTAAGCTTGAGACGGCGAGGGATTTTGTATGGGATTACAGTTATGACAATATGGGAAATCAGCTGATGAGGAGGCAGGTTGAGACGGGAAATGAAACAAGATATACTTACGAATCCACTTTTAATCAAATAGCGAGTCTCACAAGGCCGAATGGAGACAGGACACAATTTGAGTATGACAGCAAGGGAAATATGACAAAGCTGATACTGCCTGATGATAGTTTTTACACTTTTAAATACAACAGGGCGGGGTTGATGACAGAGAGAAAGGACCCTTTAGGAAACAAGACCCGATATTTTTACGACAGAGTGAGCGGGAACTTAATTGCTCAAAGAGACAGTTTAGGGAACACTGTTGCTTTTGAGTTAGACGGGGCGGGCAATGTGATAGAGAGGAAAGACGCTAAAGGGAATCTTATAAAAAGCGAGTATGACAGTTTAAACCGCTTAACAAAGAGCATAGACGGAG
>JAPPIY010000233.1 GCA_026914095.1 Oligoflexia bacterium | reverse complement strand
CTCTATGGCTGGCAGGTTTTTTTCTTTTCGTTTAGCTCCATTGAGTTTAAAAGAATTATGCCCAAATGTTTCTGTCAATACAAAAAAAACTGTTATGGATCGCCTGCTTTCATACAGCGGCTTTCCGGAACCCTACTTATCAGCCAATCAAACCTTTTATAACTTATGGGAAAAAACACACATAGACAGTATCATTCGGCAGGATTTAATTGATTTAGAAAGCCCCCGACACCTTACAAAAATTGAAACACTTATAGAGTTGTTGAAAGAATCTGTTGGGAGTCCTGTTTCCTGCGCTCATCTTGCGGAAAAATTAGAAGGCTGTTCTCCAAAGACAGTTCAAAATTGGCTGGAATGGCTGGAAAGACTGTATATTGTTTTTAAAGTCAAACCTTATAGTAAAAATATCGTCAGAAGTTTAAAGAAAATGCCAAAATATTATTTTTATAACTGGGTCTTAGTAAAACACAACAAAGGACTGCTATTTGAAAACTTTATAGCCTGCTCCCTATTAAAAGAAAATCAATTGAGAGAAGACATAAAAGGTGAAAAAAGGGGGCTTTATTATACAAGGAATAAAAACAAACAGGAAATAGATTTTTTATTGACAAAAGATCAAAAAGCGATAGCTTTAATAGAAGCCAAATGGGCAAACGACAGCCTGCATTCCCATTTTAAATCCTTTTCCAATTATTTTAATAATATTCCAAAGATTCAATTAGTTAAGGACTTAAAAAGAGAAAAAAGTTTTCGTGGAGGATTTGAAATCCGCAAAGCGGAAATTTGGCTGTCTAAAATGCCTTATAAATAGTCAATCTTGAGAAAATGCCATCCCTTCTTGCACCTGCTTCTATTTGCCAATAAGCATAATTAGTCAGAGCTGAAAAAATCTTAAATATTTAAAATCTCTTAAAATTGTATTGATTTGTATGAGGAAAATTTACAGGAAATTAAACATTATAGATTAAAGTCTTGACTTTTGTAGTACATTTTTATAGATTGTTTTTAGGATATTAAAAACTAAAATTATTTGAAAGAAGAAAATGCTTCTACCTAAGCACACCCTACTAAATAACAGAGAAAAAATAAAGACTTTTAGCTTTATCAGCTTTCTATTTCCTATAATCTTTATTTCTTGTCATTCCATAAGAAAGAGAGCAGACACTTCTCCTTATTTAGGTTCTTTCCAAGTATTCCAAAAGGGGAGTTTGCAATGGGATCCCCCCCTCTCGAAAAGTATAGACAAAGTGATGAAGATCAAGTGTCTGTAGAGATAACAAAGCCTTATGAGATAATGGCGACAGAAGTGACACAAAAGCAGTGGTTTCAAGTCATGAGAACAAATCCCTCTTATTTTAAAAGAGAGGAAGACTGTGACAACTACGATAATATGAATAAGATGTGTCCAGATAACCCTGTGGAGAGAGTGTCTTGGAAGGATGTTCAGTTATTCATTAAGAAGTTGAATAGAACTATAGGATTGAAAGGCTGTAAGGGAAGTCCCTCCGATCCAATAGGTTGTTATCGTTTGCCGACAGAAGCTGAATGGGAGTGGGCTACAAGATCAAAGACAAAGACGGCTTATTTTTTTGGAGACAATTCTTCTACTTTAGAAAAATATGTTTGGCAATGGAATAATAGTGGAAAAAGAACCCATAAAGTTGGTATAAAAGCTCCTAATCCTCTGGGACTACATGATGTTTATGGAAATGTATGGGAGTGGGTTCAAGATGCCTATCAAAGCAAGTTGCCGGGAGGAAGAGATCCTCTAGTTACACATGGCTCCTCTCGTGTTCTTCGTGGCGGCGGTTGGCACTGTGGCTCAAAGGTCTTGCGCTCGGCCTATCGTTATCACGACTCACCATATAGTAAGAGCATGATTATTGGATTCCGTCTCGTAAAAACTCTATAATTCTCCCTTTCACCTTTAGATTAGAAGAGTTTAAAATTCTAGAATGTTGGATTCATTGGCTTTTTTGACAGATATAGAATGTCTTTAGTATACAATGGATAGTAAAAAAATAAGATATTTTATACCTCTCCAAATACCAAAAACAAAAAGTTTATATATCTTGAAAGCTTTTTCATAAAAAAACATTTTAATGTTCTTTTATTCTGACAGTAGTCTTTTATCAATTTAGGATGAGCCTGGAGTTTATTTGTTCCCTCTAGCAATGTTCTAAAAAATACATATCTTTCATCCGCATTCTCACCCGAAGCTAAATAAAAATTTCCTGAAAATGAAGAAAGAGAAAGATGTCTTTTAAAAATCTTTGATAGACTGTAATGATAGATGTAATTTAGTGACAGTGTTTCATAGAAAAAATAATTCAAAGCTCTTTGTCGCTCAAAAGAAAGAGCTGGATTAAAATAGAACTCACCTACAGGCTGATCATCCCAAAAACCATCCCATGACCAAGGCGGTTTTGGCCTTGATAAAGCCACTTTACCTTTATCATGAGAAGATAAAAACCTGCCAAGATACATTTTTTCATGAAGCTTTCTGCTAAAAACGGAGAAAACAACATCTTCTTTAAAAATTTTTTTTGAAAAAATATTATTTAAAAAGAAATCCATATTTTCTATTTTATACCCAAGGATAAGATCTTTTTTAGTCAGGCTTTCTTTGCTTACAGGATTATTAGATTTTTCAAATACAGGGAAAAAAACAAACTTATTTTCTAAATTAACAAAATCTGCTTTTTGAGCGCAACGAACTCCATGGCCTCTCTTTAAAATAAAAATGAGTGGATTCTTATTTTGATATAAATTAAGATAAAAAAATGGTTTTCCTTTTTGAGATTTTTCTGGAAAACGGCTTCCACAGTAAAAAAACCGGTTATGAAACCATGTCTCCGCCTCTACCGGCAGAAGCAAGTTTTTATCTATCCTAATATGGAAGCCCTCTAAATCATGCTCATGATAAGTGGATGAAAACAAAAATTCCCTAAAAGGATG
>JAPPIY010000211.1 GCA_026914095.1 Oligoflexia bacterium | reverse complement strand
TATTTAAAAGTTATTGGTAGTGTTTATTAATATTTTTATTAATTTTAAATAAAAAAAACAAACTCAAAAAAATATTTCTTTTGCTTTTAAATAAAACTAAAACAGCCGACAAAAATAAAGAGAGAGCAAGAATAACAGGCTGAAGCCCTACAGACATAATAAAAAGATATTGTGAAGAGCATACGGAGAAAAAAGAAACTTTATATTTCAGTCTGTCTTTATCACAGTAAGATAAATAAAAAAACAAAAACAAACTACCTGTTAGAAGGCCTAAAGACAAAGGCCTTCCATAAAGAGAAAGCAGTCTTATAAGGTGATTGATCAAAAAAAGGGAAGAGCCTATAAGGCTTATCCACAAAGAAGAAGAAAAAAAATAAAAAATCAAGCTTATAATACAAGCCAAAAGAAGATAAGAAAAAATGGCATGAAACCTAACCGCGAATTTGCTGAAGCCAAACATATAAGCTGAAAAGGCGCTGAAATAATAATCTAAGGGAGGCTGTTGCTCCTTCGCAGATCGGTTTATAGGATTTTGGCTCAAAGAGCGTGAAAATTGATTCGCTGAATCAAAAAACATCCCTCGACTGTATTGTGTCTTTATATTGAAAAAACCTGCAAAAAAGCTAAAAAAACAAAGAAAAGCTAAGGCTAGAGCTTTTTTATTTTTATGCCATTTCTTTGGTTTTAAATTCTTTTGAGGGCTTTGTTTGAAAAAAAACAACTGGTAAATTGAAAAAACAGCAAACGAAAAAAGAGTCAGAATATAAAATCCAGTTAATAAACTGAGGTCCTTCCTTTTTATAAGAGAAACATAAATAGAGACAAAAGAGGCATAGCTCAACAAGAAAGCCAGAACAGATTGAAGGACAATGTTTAAGTTTAAAAACATTTTCAGCGCTTAATGGATATGTTATCAAGCCTCACTTAATTATACCGATCAGGTTTGAAATTTCAACACAATAGTCTATTCCCGCGAAAGCATGTCCCCGCGAAGGCGAGGACGGGAATCCAGCATACGATGACTGGACCCCCGCCTGTGCGGGGGTGACTTGTTTGTGAGGACTTTTGGAAGTTTTCTCAAACTGGACCCCCGCCTGCGCGGGGGTGACAAACTTCTCGGTGGCAAACCAGTATACCTTAAAAAAGTAATTCAGTGTATAAAAGGGAGGTTTTGAAATAGCTTCTAAGCAATTTATTTTTTATCCATTGCCTTTAGGATAAGCGTCAAGCCTTTCAAACCGGCCTAAGGTTTTTTTTTCGCGCATTTCCAATGATTGACCAAAAAAAACTCAGATTTATACTTAGAAAAAAAAGTTCTTCTGTCTCCACAGCGAGCTGTAACATTTAGGTCCAACTGATTGTCTGCTGTATATTTATAAGTGTAATCCAAATAAAAAGAGCAGGAGGGGCAAGCCTTGCCTAAATTGTTGTCAGTAAATTCCTTAGGCGGATTTTTAGCAAAAGGATAAAAAGGATTAACAAAAACAGAAAACACCCAGTCTCTTGTTTTTTTATAAGCCTTTTGTTTGTCTGCTTTGCTTTGACCTCCTATAACAAATTTTTTATTGAGAGGATAAACTTCTTTAGCTTCGGTTTTATCACAAGAATTCGGACTGACACTTAGAGGATAAGTTTTTGCAAAAATGGAATAGTCATTGACCGCTTTACAGGGTTTAGGGCATTTGTTTGGCCAGCCCTTTTTAATGTCATCTAAATGCATGTCCAATAAATCCTCTATGTCTTCTTTATTTAAAAAACTGTCCACATTAGAAACTGTATAGCTTTTAATTGCTTTTTGACTGCGCGCGGATAAATGGCAGTTTGTTTTTGCCTTTTGGCTCTTAGATTTCTCTTTATTAGATAAACTGCCTTTCTGTTCGCTTTCTAATTTTTTAGAAGTCCTGCTGACTTGATTTTTCTCTGATGATTTTGAAAAAGCAACTGTCTGAAACACAATAAAGAAAACACAAATTAAAAGAAAAAGCTTTTTCATTTTTAAATCTTTTCTATAGTTTTTTATTGTATGGCGCAATTATTGTCAAACCAAATAATCACATTGAAGCCTATTTGAACTTTCAGCCTGTCTATTCCGTCTTTCCACAAAAAACAAAACTCTCACAAAGGCCTGTCCCCATGGAAGCCTGTCCTCATGAAAACAGGGGTGAAAATCTTTAGAAAAAACTTTAAACACAATCAGTATTAAGTATCATATAAAAGGTTTAAAGTCAAAAAACAGCTTTTAGAGCCTTACTGAACAAAAAAAGTGAAAAATTTTCCGATATAGAAATTTATATTGATTAAAAAACCAACTTATGCTAACTAAGTGGTATAGAAAAAGGAGGACGCATGATATTCCTGACAAAAGCAACAGCTCTAATTGCGCTGTTTATTTTTAGTTTTTCAGTTTTCGCTTATTACCCTCTATATCCGTCAGCTCCCTACCCTCCTGTTTCACAGTATGCAGTATGTCCTTATAATCAAAGCTCTATCTGTTACACCTATACAGGGAATGTGTGTTCTATGTTTGTCCCTAATTATCAAAATCAATGGTTTTCAGCTTGCTTAAATCAAAACTTTTTTCACGCCTGTTTAAGCCTGCCTTCTTTTCCATCTCCATGGGTTCAGAACACCTGTTACTTTAGAGGAACGCCTTGTGTCTGCGCTTATGGAGCTTATAATGGATACTATGTCTACGAGCCAGGTCAAGTTCTTTAAGCGGATTTTTTGAGCTGACGGCTTTGCGGAAGAGTGAAATAAAACACAGTTTCCTTTCCTTTTGTGTCAGCTTTGATTTGCCCTTTGTGAGCTGTTACAATAGCTTGAACAAGATTTAAGCCTAAGCCGGCGCCTTTTGCTTTTGGCTTAAAATTTTTAGTGTAAAACAAATCAAAAACTTTTTTAGAGTCAATTGGCTCATAAGCTGTGTTTTTCACCAAACAATAAAAAACATGATCTTTATCCAAGCCCGACTCAATAATAACAGAGCTGTGAGGGACAGAAAAATTTAAAGCATTGGACAAAAGATTATATAAAACGCGAAACATCCAAGAGGAGTCGATAAAAACTTCAAGCTCTGAATTCAGCTTTTTAATCTCAAAATTTATATTTTCTCTTTGAGCCAGTAAATTTAAAGAAGAGCAGGCTTTTTCCACCAGAGAATCAAAAGACTGCCATTTCAATTCAAGCCATTTCTTCTTATTCTGCAAAACCCTTAAATCTAAGTTATCTGTAACAAATTGGATTAAATACTCCAATTCTTCTTTCAATAAAGGGATTAAGTTTTTATTTTTATTAAAATCCCTCTCCAAAAGCGACAAACCAAGCTGTAAAGAACTCAAAGGAGTTTTCAGCTCATGGCTAAACAGGCTAATGGGATCCAGCTCAAAACCATTTTTCTTCATAAAGACAGTATCGGAGTTTTAAAATAAAAAATTAAATATTTATATTCAGAACTTTTTCTCAAAGCATTTGAACAATACCAGCCATATTTCTCCAGCCGAATCTGCGCAACTTCTCCACTAGAACTTGTCTCATAAATGCTCCAATAATATATGGAAGGAGCCAGTTGGCCCTAACTCAAAATTTTTCAATATAAAAACAAGCTCTAAAGTCAATGATAGTCCCGTTTTTACAGGCTTTTTATATTTATGAGACAACCTCTCAGTCCAGCTTTTTCATTTAAATCTTTCAAATATACCTTGGAAAAATACAAATCACCAAAAATAAGACAATTAGGATTTTTTCAGAACCAACTACATATCACCTAAATACTCCAGAACTTTTGGATTCCATCTAAAAACAGCAACCGGTTTAAAAGGAGGCGTGTAACCTCCGGAGCGAGATGCGCAATAATCACTGCAAAAACAATAACTTCCGTTACATTCTTGTTTATCAGTTTTAATTTCAATATGTCCATGCTTACTGCCGCTTTTCATAACAACTATAGCGCCTGTTGGCAAATCATTTGGATCTTCAGGCATAGTTATTTCTTCAAACAAAGGCGTCTCTTCTATTCTTTTGCCATCGTCAGATATGAGTTTAATGGTTTTTATATTATGATTATACCTGTATTCAAACTTCTCACATTTTCGTTTAATCCTTTTATTCTTAATAGATTGATACCTGTCTTTTCCATCCAAGTTTAAAGCGCACAAAGCAGAAGGGAATACAAAACTTTTTGTGCATATATTGGTTTGTTCCTTTAAGTTCTTTTTATGGATATCTAAACATTTTTCTCTATCAAATGGATAGTTATCTTCGCAGTACCTTCCAAAAAAAGTGTTTATGGTATCAGTTAAGATTCCATTAACGTGCCTCATACAAAATTTTGTAGATTTATTTTTGCTTTTATTTCCTCTGCATTTTAAATGAGGCGGCCATTTCCCTCTTTTTTTACATCCTCTGGTACAGGCGTCATTGCCGCCACACTTGCAAGCGCTGTTATCATAAGCCTGCTTGGATAAATATTTGACTAGATCAGAATCCTCTGATTTTCTTACAAGTTTCATAATTTCACTTATACCATTCACTTGTTGATTTTTATCTCCTTCTGCCCGACATTCCTCACAGTCCTGACTTCCTGTATTAAAGCTGGCTTCTGTTTTTTGCTCTATTTTCTCCTCCATAGAGCGAACTTTGTTGGAAAACACAGCTTTTAGCTCATCAACTCTTTGAGTGTAAAAATTACAGCCTGCCACTGCCTTTCCTCGCCTTTTTTCTCTTTCTAAACAGTAATCTTTATAAGCCTTATTTGTATTGTTAATAAACTCATTATAATCATCTTCGCTAATAGGAGCACTTTGCGCTTTTTGGTAACATCTTTTAGATAAATTTTTTATAGGATGAATGGAAATACAAGCTGAGTTAAATAAAGAGCCGCACTTAAAAGTGTTCTTTTTCTCATCACATGTATTATTTCTAACCGGACAAACAGACCGACCTAGATGATGGGAATAGACGACTTCCCTCAGCACTCCCCCTACCACACATTTTCTTTTATTTTGAGCTCTAACTATGGGAAGAAAAATATCAAACCAATTGTTTGAAATAGAATTTGAAATTTTATCCGCTTCTAAGACAAGGTAAGCTTTCCTTAAAGCCTGTGAATAGCTGAGTCGATCAAAAAAAGACAGACTCTTGTAATCTTTTAAAGACAAAAGCTCTTGGGATTGTGTTTTTTTAACAGATAAAGTTTCTTTTTTTAAATTTGCTTGAGGATCATCTCCATTGCCTCTGACCTCCTCTTCATGACAGGTTTCTAATCTATCCAATAATTCCTCCACCTTATTTTGACTTAAAAATTTGTTAGCCAAATCAAGAGCAAATTTAGGCTTAGGAGAATTAAAATAATGATAGAGACAGTAAAAGTAATTATGATCCAAAGAATAATCTAAAACCAAACCGTAAGTTTTAATCACTTCTGTAAAAAAATCTTTCTTATGTTCTTCAGATAAAGAAGAAGTCTGTTTAATTTTGTCTAAAACCTGACAAACATTTTTATCTAAAATATAAGGGAAAGTTTTGCCATCTAATATCTTTTGTCGCGATTTTAATAGCTGAGTCGCTTTTTTTAAGCCTTTATCATCAAAAAAATTTCGAGCGATAGATCTTTCAAATTTCGCAATTAATATAGGACTTTGTGTTTTGATCTTTAACTTTGCATAAGCCATCTTATTGGCTGAGATTTTGTTTTTACTATCAAGCTCAAACCATGTGAATTGAAAAAAAACTAACAAACAAAACGACAGGAAGTGTTGCATAGAAAAATCATACCCTAAAACAAAATACAGCCAATTTTAGAAACTCTTTTCAGAATAGGAAGTTACACAGGTTAAGTAAAGCTTTAAAAAATGTGAGGCTAATTTTTAACAGACTAAAGACTGGCTTAGGATTTGTTATTAACCACAACTTCTCGAATTGTATCTCGCTTATTCTTCTACAAAGTTAGTTGGAAGTATCGATTTCTGGCTTACACCATGTTAGGACGTCTTCGCATCGTAGCATATTCTTTTCTGTTCCCTTGGGGCATGCCCAACGCCAATGCGACGATAAAATTTGATAAGAGTGTTTTTTAATTACTCTCAAACTCTCTTGACAACATTCATGTATAGATTTCCCTAAAGGATCCTTTATATCAAATTTTTTACAAAGAGTGTTTAACTTTTGAGAGCTTGTTTACAAACAGGAATACCCACTCAAAAAAAAGTAACTAGAAAAAACAGCAATAAAGAAAAAATTTAACCATCTATATTATACACTTTAGACTAATCTCATTTGAATTTTTCAGCTTTTTCTGGAGATTCTCGCTCCCCGCTTTCGCAAGGACAAGTGTTGCAGGAAGGACTGAAAGCTAAAATTTCAAACGAGATCGGCGCAATCATTTTGTGGATTTTTCTATAAAGCTAGAAAGAGATTTTTCCAACTCACCCGATTGAAACATCTCTTGAACAATGTCACAACCTCCTAGTAATTCTTTATTCACATAAAGCTGGGGAATAGTCGGCCAGTTTCCATATTCCTTAATGCCCTGACGTATATTTTCATTAGAAAGAACATCAAAAGAGTGATATTTCACCTTTAAAAAATCTAAAATCTGAACCACACGGGCGGAAAAGCCGCATTGAGGCTGAGCGGGAATCCCCTTCATAAATAACATGATGGGGTGTTTTGAAACTAAGTTTGTGATCTGCTCTTTTACTGTCATATAAAAAGACATACACCCTGTGATTTAAAAAGTAAAGCCTTTAATAGCTGTTACTGCTCTTTTTTTTCGAAAGGATTTAACACAAGGAGACTGGTAGTCTCTTGTCTGTTTTCGCGCTCCTTGAATAGGGACAGAACCAGCCCTTAGAGGGCTGGGAGCTTTTTCTCTCCGCTTTTTTCTCAGATTTGTTAAATTTAATAAACTCCCTTTGGCTTTCTTGATCAGCTGAGCCTCCAAACTATTTGTATCCATTAAATCAGCCCTATCTTTTTGAGAGCCTTCATCAAAAAACTTCTTTGAAAGAACCTCTCCCCTATCATCCAGCAGAACCGCGCTAAAACTAAAATAAGCTCCAGAATCAATGATATGAACCTGTTTTATTCGCGTCATTTCCTGCTGATGATCATGTCCGGCAAAAAGTAATTTTAATTTTCTGCCTGCAGAGAGGCTTAAATCGGAAACGAGCCACTTAGCCTTTGAAATGCCCAAATGCATGGATACCACGACAGAAACTACTTTAGACTGTTTGCTTGCGGCTTTTAAAGGAATATTCATGTTAATTCCTTTTATTTTCTCAATAATTTTAGGCCCTCTCTTTTGAAACTTCTGCAGTTTGTTCTGCTGTCTTCCATAAGGAAGTGTGTAGCCAATAAACCGTATTATTTTCCCCGAAGAATTTACAAGATCAGCCTGCTGATCAAACAAATCCGCATATTCTGGATAAAAGTCAGCATTTCCCACAACAAGATTAACCCCCCCTCCCTTTAATAGAAGCATTTGATCTAAAAAAAGCTGAGAGTCGTTCCAATCAAAAGCGTCATGGTTTCCAAAAGTATAGACAACAAAGTATTTTTTTGCCAATTTGCTTAAGGTATCATAAATAAGCTGTCCTCTATCCCAACTGTTAATGGAATATCTATCATAAGAGGACACATCTCCGTTGATAACAAGCGCCACTTTTCCTTCCGGGTATTGACTCCTAAACTCACTGGAGAGAACCTCAATAACAGCTAAAAAATTCAGCATTTTTTTATAAGAAGAGTGTTGATCAGAGCTTTGCAAGATCAAAGTTTCAGAAAAAGCTGGAAAACAAAAAAAACAGCCAAATAGCTGAAAAAAAGCAAACAATTTAAAAAACATAATCCCTATTTACTGATTTGTTTTGAAATTTTTATCTTATTGACTAGTTATAAAGATCAGCTGATTTCACAAATTGTTTGTAAAATTCTAGCTGAGACCTCATAAGGGTCCGCATTGGCTCCCGGCCTTCTATCCTCTAAGTAGCCATAGCCTTTTTCAGAAACATGGCGGGGGATTCTAATAGAAGCCCCTCTATCAGCCACACCATATTTGAACTCACCAATATGACAGGTTTCATGCAGGCCCGTCAGCCTTTCAGACAGCCTATAGCCATAAACAGAAATATGCTCCTTATGTTTTTTAGACAAGAGCGCTATAGATTTTTTTATAGCTGATTCTCCTGTTTTAGGGTCTCTCATGGATTTTGTGGAAAAATTAGTATGTTGCCCCGCTCCATTCCAATCTCCCCTTATCGGTTTGGGATCAAGAGTAGCTGTAATGCCAAAATCCTCTCCCAAACGATATAACAGCCAGCGCGCCATCCAAGTGTGATCGCCCACATTTAAAGGGCTTGGCTCTTCCCCTTCAATCCCTCTATAGCCAATTTGAAACTCCCATTGGCCGGGCATCACTTCAGCGTTGATTCCAAAAATCATAAGACCAGAATAGATGCAGGCTTGAGTGTGCTCCTCCACCAACTCCCTTCCAAAAACCTCATCCGCTCCCGCTCCACAATAAAAAGGGCCTTGAGGCGCGGGATAGCCCTTATCCGGCCAGCCTAAAGGAACTCTATTTTTAAATAAAGTGTATTCCTGCTCCACACCAAACCAAGGCTTTTCTTGACCGGCTCCGGCGTCTAAAATTCGTCTTAAATTAGCCCTTGTATTTGTGGAATGAGGGCTTTTATCAGGATTTAACACCTCACATATTACTAAAAAATGGCCTTTTCCCCGCAAAGGATCTCGGACAAAATTCACTGGTTTTAAGATGAGATCCGAATCGCTTCCCTTAGCTTGATAAGTGGAGGAGCCATCAAACCCCCAATCAGGAAAGTCAGCTATAGAGATTTCATCGGTTTTTTTATTTAAAAAAACAGCTCGGGCTTTAGAGCGAAGCTTCCGAGTGGGGCTGGCGCCATCAATCCAGATATATTCACACAGATTCATTGGTTTCTCCTACATATCAAAATAATTGCAAATCCTATATTCAAAAAAAGCCATCAGTCAAGCTCTCTTCTATAAAGCTTTAGGATTTCCACTTTTTTCTAATTTCCTTTGAATTGAGGAGGGCGTTTTTCAATAAAAGCTTTCATTCCCTCTTGACTGTCCTGTTTATCAAAAAGCCGGCCAAACTCTTGAGCTTCCAGCTGTAAAGCTGTTTCTAAACTTAAGCTGTAGCTTTTTTGAATCAATTGTTTAGCTTGAGCGATAGCTAAAGGGCCTCTTTTTTGAAAAATTTTAGATAATTCTTCCGCTTGGCTCATTAACTTTTCTTTTGGAAGAGCAAAATTTACAAGCCCCATAGAATAGGCCTCCTGAGCTGTGTAAAAGTTTCCTGAAAAAATCATCTCTTTGGCTTTATAAAAGCCAACCGCTCTGGCTAGCCTTTGTGTTCCGCCAAAACTGGGGAATAAGCCTAAAGTGACTTCAGGAAGACCCACTTTTGAATTTTCCTCTAACAACAAAATATCACAGGCTAAAGCCAATTCCAAACCGCCCCCTAAAGCAAAACCTTGAATCACTGCAATTACAGGAAAGGGCAGAGCCTCCAATAAAGAAAAAACTTTCTGGCCGGTTTTAGAAAATTCTTCGGCCTCCTTCGCATTCAAACCAGACATTTCCTTAATATCCGCCCCCGCGACAAAGGCTTTATCTCCCGCTCCTTGAACAATTAAAATCCGCAAAGAGCGGTTATCCAGAGAAGACAAACAGTGATCTAACTCTTGAAAGACTTTTGCATTTAAGGCATTTAAAGCTTTTGGCCTTGAGAGAGTGAGATAGCCAACAGCCCCTTTTTGCTCCCACTTCAAAGTTTCGTAATTCATAAACTCCTTTACAATAAATTCTTCTCTATTATTTTTTATTTTAGCTATTTGTCAACTCTTAGACTCATTCTATTTGAATTTTGTTATACCAATCCTGTTTGAAGTTTAGCCCGATTTGCCGCTTCGATGAAAGCAGAAATGCAATAAAAATCCAAACAGGATTGGTATAAAATACGCTTTAGCGGAATTTTAACGAGACCCCCCTCTCTCTCTAATTCTTTTTTTTAATATCAAACATGGGAATGGCGCTACCAGTCACTTCAGGAAGTTTGCCATCCCATTTTTCCATACGCTTGTATTCTATTAACAAAGGATTTTCCCTTAAAGCTCTTGCCTCCCTTTTAATGGCGTTGGCTCTGGCAATGCTCTCAATTTTTATCTTTTCCGCTATAGCTTCCGCATCAGTGATTTTCTTTATTTTTTCATTCTTCGCCTGCAAAGCTTTCTGTTCCGCGCGGACTTTCATTTCAATAGATTTATTAAATTCTTCAGAAAAGGCAAAATCCGTTATGGCAACATTTTCTATATTAATTGCATTCGCGATCAATCCCTTGCTTTCCATTGTTGATTTCAAAAAATCAGTTATAGATTGAGCGATTTCTGATTTGACCTTTGCCCTCTTAGTGATTAGATGCTCAGCCGTATATAAAGCGGTAACGGCTTTCACACTTTCCTGAATAGCTGGAATTAAAGTAACTGAAACTATTTTTTTTTCTGCGCCAATTTTTTGAAAGAGTTCAGAAACTTCTAATAGAGAAAATTGGACTGTTACAACAGTTTTCACCATTTGTAAATCTTTTGAGCTTGCCGCTGACTCCTGATCAAATTTTAAGAGTTTTGAGGTTATAGGTATAATAGTGGTTCTTACAGGAGTGATAAAATTTAATCCTTCGCTCAAAATCACTTTGTGATTCACTTTTCCCCAATGCTTAACAACTCCTTTGTGTCCCACGGGAACACATTTGACTGTCAAACTTAAAAAAGCAAAAACAACAGCCAGAATTAAGACAGAAATAATTTTATCTTTCTTTATTACAAAAGCTTCTCCAGCAACAGGCCCAAACACCATTCCTCCTTACATTTGTTAAAAAGAATCGTCTCTTTTCATACTCCTTAGAGCTTTTGTTGTCAAGAGCAGACTGAAATCCACTTTATATTACAAAATCCTTTAATATAATTATAGCGCTCCTGTTTGAAAATTTCAGGTTCTAACTGGATTCCCGCCCCCGTGTTTCCACGAGGACAGGCTTGCGTAGGAAAGATGAGAAATCAGGAAAATTCAAACAAGATTAGTATAAACACTCTGCCAGACCAAACCTTCTTAGATTCGTCCTGTCTATCTAAAAAAGCTCTTAACAGCTTATTTTAATTCTGTCATCTGTTTTAAAACATTTTGAGCCTTTAAAAAATCCTCCGGCGGGACATAAATTCTTTGTAATTTTCGATGAGGCAGAGGCAAAAACGCAGGCGACTGACCCAGCTCTTGAAATTGATTGAGCGCTCTGTTTTTTAAATAAACAGGATAAATCTTAGAAATAGATTTAGAGGGTTTAATAGAGTGTTTTTCTGAATCTATGACCATAAAATTGACATTCTTTTCTATAAGCTCCTGTTTTAAAACAGAAATACTGTTCTGATTTTGAAAGTCTTTCTCAAAACAAACCAACTCATAAAGCCTGAGATAAGGCTTTTTTTCTATGATTCGGCCCGCCCACTCATTTTTTTTATCCTCTCTTAATTTTTCAAAAAGCTGGCTGTCTGTCCATGTAGAATATTCTAAAATATTAGAAGGAAGACGCCACTGACAGTCTTTGGAGTAATTTTTTAGCATTTGATTGTAAATAGCTGATTTATGGTGAAAATAGACAATAAGCCTCATGTGCTGCCGGCCTAAAAGCAAACTTTCAAGAGTGTACAAAGCTTCGCTGGCTATCGCTAAAAAAAGCTCTTGATCCTTAATGTAACAGTCAAAGTGAGAAATCAGCCATGTAAAGTCAATCAAGCCATATTTGACACCGCAGGAGCGCGAATCTCTATAAAGATAATCCATACGATCCACATCAAAATCAGAGCTGATGAGCTGTCTCAAAAGCGGTAAAAAGTTAAGGCCCTCCTCTTCAAAAAAATGAGTGTCTATTAAAAAATCAGGATGCAAAAGCTGGGCTATAGCCAGAGGCTCTAAGCCTATCTCCTTTAAAACACCATAAAGACCCTCTTTTTCTATAATAAATTTGACACTGTAGTCCTCATGGCGAGCCTGTCTGCCCTTAGCTGTTTTTAAATATTTTCCTAAATTCAATGGCTCTAAAGGGGGCATTAAACTTTCGCTGGAGTGGCTTAAAGGCCCATGACCTATGTCATGCAAAAGCGCTGACATTTTAACCATTCTTCTAAAAATCCGTCTTTTTTGTGAGCTGACAGGCAAACTCTTGTTTTTATTAAAAATACTGTCAAAAGCCAGACCCGCCAAATGACACACTCCTAAAGAATGAGTGAAACGGTTGTGAGTCCCCGAAGGAAAGGCATGATCTGAAAAACCCAACTGCCGAACCGACCGGAGCCTTTGAAAAATAAAATGATTGATGATCTTTACCTCATCCTCCTCCAGATAAATGTAGTCATAAAGAGGATCACAGATTTTAAATTCCCGAACTGACATCGCTCTTTCGCTTTTACATGGATTTTAATACAAAAACAACATAACTTATTAAGATCAAAGGCTTAAAATGATTGGATTTTGACACAAAGCGACTGAAGCTTTGCTCTGTGGCAAAATAAATTAAGGCTAAAATTTTAAACAAATCCACCCTGGCGAAAGAAATTCACTTGTGGCAAAATAAATAAGGCTAAAATTCTAAACCCTTAATCTTAAAAATGTTGAGATAAAAATAAAAATTAAGCTCTTGATTGATTCAAACCAGAAGCAGTTGCGAAATCTTGGATGAAAAGCTAAGATTGATACTAAATCCTGTTTAAGTTTTCCACTTGGAAAAGCTTCTGGTCTATTTTTCAGATGTTAAAGTGAAAAAATACGGCAAATCTATAGGTGAGCCTCTTCAGTTGCAACTTGAGGTGAGGGGTTTTCAATCCAATATTATAGATGTTGGTTATGGCGTGAGCCAAGTCCTTCCTTTTTTAGTGTGATTATTTTACCCCCAGTTGAGAAATTTTCAAAGAAATAAGTCTATTTTTTATTCTTATAGAAATCAATTTTTATTGCAACAGCCGGAAGTTCATTTGCGCCCTAAAGCTCAAGCCGAGTTTGCCTCCTAATTCAATTATTTAAGCGAAAAGGACTTTAAACATTGACAAATCTTGTTCTTCAATAAAAAATATCTAAGAGAAAGCTGATATTTTAATTTAAAAAGGAGGAAACAATGTCAATGGAAATTACTAACAAATCGGATTCAAATTTATCTCTTTCAAACAAAGCTCCTAAAGCTTTTCCCTGTTTGACAGTCAAGGTAAAAGCCCTTGAGAGCTTTAAAGGAAAACTGCCTGAATATAAAACAGAAGGCGCCAGCGGCTTTGATATAAGAGCTTGTTTAACCGAGGATTTCAACTTAGGGCCTGGAGAGAGAGGGCTTATTCCCACAGGTTTGAGTTTTGAAATTCCTCCCGGTTTTGAACTGCAATGCCGCCCTAGAAGCGGGCTGGCTCTTAAACAGGGCTTAACGGTCTTAAACACCCCTGGAACAATTGATTCAGACTATCGGGGGGAAATTAAAGTCATTATTCTTAATACAAGCAAAGAAAATATTAAGATAAAAGACCAAGATCGCATTGCTCAGCTTGTGCTTTCCCCTGTTTTTAGGGCAGAATTTGTAAAGCAGGAGGAGCTAAGCCAAAGCAAGCGGGGAGGTGGAGGATTCGGAAGCACAGGCATTTAAGCCTTTTTATTCTTCTTTCTTTTTTTTGCATTCAAGGTTTTTGTTTAACAAAACATCACAAAAAACCTCTCTCCTCTTATAAGCTAAAAAAGCCTTCTAATAAAAATTCATCAAAAAATCCTACTGCCAGAGCCGTCTCATCGGCTCAAAACAAGGGCTATAAAATCACCTCTATAAAGCCTTCCAGCTTATTTGCAAAAATGAAATTAAAAAAAGAGGATGTTATTCTTTCTGTTGAAAATCAAGCGGTTGAAAGCAAAAAGCAAATCTATCAAATGTTATCCCCCATTTTGAAAAAGAAAAAAGAGCTTTCTATTGTTGTCAAAAGAGAATCCAAAGAGCTACTGCTTTTTTACCGCATTTTACCCTATAAAAAGAAAAAGCAATTGATTCTATCCAAGATAGAAAAAAGAAAACCAGAACAAATATCAGCCAAGCTAAGTCCAGATAAAAAGCCGGAAATCAAAAAACGGACGCTTATTCCAGAAAAATATAAACCTTATATGCAAAGAGCTTATGTCAGCAGTTTAAACAGCTTTGTTTATAAAAAACCGGATTTTGACTCTATAAAGCTGTATCCCCTTTCTATTGGAAAAAAAATCCTAATCTCCAAAAAAATCTTTCGGCCTCCTCATAACTTTGGAACTTTTTATAAAGTTTTTTTATTTAAAGAAAAAAAAGTGGTTGGCTATATTTCTGAAGCGGAAGTCATTTCTGAATTTAAAAGAAAAAAGGGAGTGTTTGTCTCAAACCCCAGTTACAAAACAGCCAAACAATACATATCAGAAAATAAAGTTCTCAGCCTCGATTCCATTGAGGAGATCAAAAAATCAGCTGAAAAGCCTAAAGCGGAAAAGCCAAGAGATACATCTCATAAAAAGAAGTATGTGGGTTTATCGGCGGGACTGATGACTTCTCATATCGGCCCCGATATTCCCAGAGAAGATTGGTTTATTGGACTTAAATTGAGCGGCTATAATCTTTTGATCTCTTATTTAAACATGGATATAAATTTCACCAGCTCTTACAGTTGGAGACATTTTTATTTAGATATTTTAACAGCTTACCCTGTCTTAAAATCTCCTCACTATCATCTATTTGCAATGGGCGGCTTGATGGGAAGCCTGCATTTAAATGAAGATTACATTATGAATCAAAACTCAATAGATTATGGGCTGGCGGGAGCGGTATCCCTGCTGGTTCCTTTAAATAAAAATATCGCGCTTCGGTTGGACGCAAAAGCCATTTATGAGATAAGAAAAAGATCGATTCCATTTGGCGGCTCCGCCAGCCTGCAAGTCGCTTTTTAGCTTAACCTTGTTTCCTCATAAGAAAAAACAAATAAACAAGGAGGATATACCACAAAAAGTGTAACCTATCTTTCAGGTTGCACAGTGGCGGCGACAGCGGCGGCAGTCCTCATCGATGATGGACCCTTATTATAATTTTCAAATAATGAAATTTTTTAACCTGGGAGGATAATATGAAACAAAAATTACAAATCTGGCTTTGTCTTTTTCTTATGAGCGCTTGGCCCGCTTGGTCTTCTCCTCCGAATGAAATAACACTTTCAGAAAAGGAAAAAGAAGCTAACTGCAACATTGTCATCAGTATCTAGCCAATCCACTAAAACCGCCAGCCAATAATGAATTGGATGGGTATAAGAAAGATTCCAGCTTATCTCCCGGAGATCGCTAGCCCCTATATCCATCCAAGTGAAATTTTGAGCTTTATCAAACAAAGAGTTAGCTCTTATACCAATCGGTTTTGAGTTTTCTGGTTTTAGTCAAAGACTCCCATCCTCGCTTTCACGAGGGCAGGCTTTCGCTGGAATGACTGAGCGCTTAAACTGGAAGAGTGGAGACGGGAGTGAGATTCCCGCTTTCGCGGGAACGACTGTGCATAGACTAGCAATTCAGTTTTTGTAATTTAAAAAATAATCACCGGTTTCAAGAAAATGTATGAAGTTACAGTTGACATGATCAGGCTCTATCGTTGTACGACTCCCCCTCATTCTATTTAAATCATCCATAATGCCTATTAAGTCCTCCACCTTCTTAAAATTACAATCCATTTTTTTGATCTGAGACCTCCTGCCTGATCTCAAAGAGCGATAAGCTATTTCCATGTTTTTATAAGGAACAATGCCATCATTTTTGACATGGAATAAAAGCACAGGAAAATCAGGATCCCAATCATAAACGCTGTTTTCCTCCAAAGCCCTTTGGTAGAAATCGCCCCTTCCTGTTCCCATATCTCGAAGAAACTGAGGGTGAAACAGAGAGCCTGTAGAGCTCGGAAGAGCCTCCACAGCCTCCTGCAGGCTGTCCTGTCTGTAAATTTGAGAGACAACATCAGCGTAAGATTCTTTTCTGACTATATCATTTAAGTCCCAGCCATAGATATAGGAGTAAGATTGTAAAAGAGGAGCCACAACTAATTTCAAAATCTGTTTCTGATCCAACAGCTCTTGCGCGGTGTATAGCAAATCATAGGGGCCTCCGCCAACAGAAACCGCTTTTATCTCAAAGTCCATAGAGCGGTTTTGCATGGCTTCAGCAAAGGCTAAGGCCCCATGCCCTCCTTGAGAGTATCCCATAATAAATAATTCTCTTTGGATAACAGCTCCTTTTTCGCGCAAAGTATTGACAGCCGATTGGAGAAAATTGGTTGCCGTTTGCGCCACAGACTGCTTGTGAAGATAGGGATGAAGCATGTCCTCTGAAGAGCCATAGCCAACATGGTCTGGAACCATTACAATATATCCCTGCAAAGCTAAAAAAATCAGCATAAGGCGATAATCCTCTATGGAATCCATAGATAAAGCAGTAGGAGGGATTAAACTAGGCGCCTCATTTTTATTCAATAAAGTGGGATAAAAATAAATAAGCAAAGGCAAAGGCTCATTAGAGGGTGGCTTGAGAATCAAGCCTGAAGCTTTCACTCCTCTAGACCTTGTGTAAGGGCTAGAAGCTATGTACTCCACACGAAAGGCCTCTGCTTCACTGTATTCTAGGTTTAGAGATCGAATGAGCTGATCTTCAATATAATCCGATAGAGCTAAAGCCGATAGGGAAAACAAAGCTTTTTCCCTTTTAGAGAGAACATCTGTAAATAGAGAGGATCGTGAAAAAGATAAAATAAAAGATTTTGTGGAGTAAGAGCCTCTATAATCAAAAGATAAAAAACCCTCTTCTTTGCTTTGTAAATTTAAAAGCGAGCTGTTGCCCGCACAGCCCATACAAAAAACTAAAAATAAAGAGAATATAAGCCGCCACACGCTTTTTTAAAGCTCTCAAAAAATTTATTTTATGCCAAACAATATGTTGTCAATAACAGATAAAAGTCTAGTTTGCTATAATGATCCTGTTTGAATGTTCCGGCTTTTTCTGGAGATTCCCGCTTGCGTGGGAATGACTGTCATCCTGAAATTTCAAACGAGAGCAAAATATAAACTCTCAAAAAATGACACAAAAAACTGCCTTTTGGTCTGGTTTTACTTTCTTTTTGAATGTTTTAACTGGATTTATTTGCTGAGTTAATCTCACCTTATTAAAGGTAAATAACTCATAAACGCTCATTTCAAGAAACAGGAGGCATCCATAGAAAAAGACAGCTCTTAGTCAGACAGGTAAAATATAGTATTTAGGAATGTCTTTATCTGAAGATTTAATTTGATATGTTAAAACTCTTTTCTTTATTGGTTTTTCTTTTTATAATAATAACAGGCTGCAGTCCTGAAGATTCTTCTGAACAAACAACTCTCTCAACAAAAACTGAAAAAACCATTCCTAAAACTCCTGAAGACTTTTTGGAGGACACAAGCTCTTTACATCATAAAAACCAAGCCTCCCCTCTTATATCTTGTGGAGGAGATTTTAACTCCTTTATTGAAAAGCTTAAAGAGAAGTCTTATCAAATGGGTTATGAGCCTTTTATTGTGGAAAAATTTTTCAAAAATGTAAAACAAGACTCACAAGTTATTAAAAGAGATCGTTCCCAGGGGATTTTTAAAAAAACATTTATTGAATTTTCAAAACTTGTAATGTCAGACTATCGGATTTCAAAAGGAAAGCAGTTTTCAGCCAAACATGAGCAAACTTTTTCTGTTGTTTATCAAAAGTATGGTGTGCCTCCGGCTGTGTTGCTTTCTTTTTTAGCGTTGGAAACTGATTATGGCGCTGTTCAAGGGGACTTTAATACTCTCAATTCTCTGGTCACTCTTTCACATGACTGCCGAAGGCCGGAGCTTTTCCAGCCTCATATATTTTCTGCGCTGAATCTCTTTAAATTGGGTAACTTTGATCCTGATTTAACAAAAGGCGCCTGGGCGGGTGAAGTGGGTATGATTCAAATGCTTCCTAAAGATATTGTATTGTATGGAGTGGATCAGGATGGAGATGGCAAGGTAAATCTTCAATCCTCTGTGCCGGATGTGTTAATGACAGCCGGAAACACCCTCAATAAATTGGGTTGGGAGCCTTATCAACCCTGGTTGACGGAAATTATAGCGCCGCAAAGTCTCAATTGGGCGGAGACAGGCCTAAACAATTTGAAGACACTGGCGGAATGGAAAAGGCTTGGAGTAAAAATTCGGAGCGGAATAGAATTCAATGAAACCTTAAAAACAGCGGTATTGCTCCCTCAGGGAAGAAATGGACCCGCGTTTTTTGCCTTTCCTAACTATCAAGTCTATTTGCAGTGGAACAAATCCTTTGTCTATTCTACAACATCAGCTTTTTTTGCGGCTTTATTGGCTGGCGAGCCTATGTATTATGAAGGCCATCCCTCCCCGCCCTTGTCTGATGATGAGCTTAAGAGATTGCAAATCGCTCTCACTGAGAGAGGATATGATGTAGGGGGTATTGATGGCATAATAGGCGCTAAAACACGCTTTGCTATTCAAAAAGAGCAAATTCACTTAGGCCTTCCAGCAGATGCGTGGCCTACAAAAGAGCTTCTCAGCCTTTTAGAGCAATGAAGATTTAAAAGAAGGCGGAACTCTCATACAAGCTTGTCCTCATAGAAACAAGATTGAGAATCTTTACAAAAAACTTATGAGTAAAAATTATCCAAGCCAAAGCCTGCCCTCGCGCAAATGGGGGCCGAACTCATTTTAAGGCTTTGGCTTGGATAATTTTTACTCTAAATTGATTCAATCTGCAAATTTCAAAATCCAAACAAGAGCGGAATATACACTAATTCTGTTTGAAAATTCAGGTTACAGCTAGACTCCCGCTTTCGCGGGAGTGACAGAAGGGAGAAAAACTCAAACTGGATCAATTACATCCATTAAAACAAAGGCCGGATTAAAAAAAGCATAGAAATTTGATCGGCTTTGTTGTTATATGATAAAATCAAAAAATTGAAACTAAACAAAATGAATTACAAAATAAAACAGAAAAAATTTGAATTAAAATCTCAGTTTAAGCCACAAGGCGATCAGCCCAAAGCGATTCAACAGATTTGCAAAAATTTTCAAAATAAAATGAAAAGCCAAACTTTGCTGGGCGTAACAGGCTCAGGAAAAACTTTTACAATGGCGCATATCATCGCTCAAATTAAAGAGCCGGCTTTGGTTCTGGCTCCCAATAAAACTTTGGCCGCTCAGCTGTTTGTAGAGTTTAAAGAGCTGTTTCCCCACAACGCTGTTGAGTATTTTGTCAGTTATTATGACTACTACCAGCCGGAAGCTTATATCCCCTCCACCAACACCTATATTGAAAAAGAATCCTCCATCAATGAGCAAATTGATCTTATGAGGCACTCGGCCACCCGCTCTCTTTTAGAAAGAAAAGATGTGATTATCGTCAGCAGTATTTCCTGCATTTATGGCATAGGAAGCCCAGAACAATATGAAGAGCTTGTTGTCAATTTAGAGAAAAATCAAGCTCTGGCAAGAGATGAGCTTTTAAGAAGACTGGTCAATATCCAATACAAAAGAGATGATATGGATTTTTACAGAGGCCTTTTTCGCTGTCGGGGAGACACAGTAGAAATTTTTCCATCTTATGAAGACAGCCAAGCCATCCGTGTAGAGTTTTTTGGCGATTATATTGATGCCATCAAACTGTTTGATCCCATTACTGGATATGTTATAAAAGAAATTTTATTATGCAAGGTTTATCCGGCCAATCATTATGTCAGCACCAAAGAAAGAATCCTACAGGCTATAAAGAGCATTCGTGAAGAGTTGAGATCTCATTTAAAAATTTTAGAAAAGGGAAAAAAAACTGACGAAAGAAACCGCCTTCAGCAAAGAACTATTTATGACTTAGAAATCTTAAGAGAAATGGGAGCCTGCCCTGGTGTGGAAAACTACTCCCGCCACTTAACCCAACGAAAATCGGGAGAGCCTCCCCCTACCCTTCTGGAATATTTCCCTAAAAAATTTTTAACCTTTATAGATGAAAGCCATATCAGCATCCCTCAAGCGGGGGGAATGTACAGAGGGGACAGACGGCGAAAACTGACTCTTGTAGAGCATGGCTTTAGGCTCCCTTCCGCTTTAGACAACAGGCCTCTTAATTTTAAAGAGTTTGAGCAAAGTTTAGATAAAGCGCTTTTTGTTTCAGCCACTCCTGGAGACTATGAGTTACAACACAGCTCTGCCATTGTGGAGCAAATCATCCGCCCCACTGGCTTGCTCGATCCCAAAGTTTTTGTCCGCCCAGCGAAAAATCAAGTGGATGATCTTTTAGGAGAGATAAAAAAGCGAATCAAAAAAAATGAAAGGGTTTTAATAACAACACTCACTAAAAAAATGTCGGAAAAATTAACAGCTTACTACCAAAGCTTAGACATAAAAACAAAATACCTTCACAGTGATATTAAAACTTTAGAAAGAACAGAAATCCTGGGAGATTTAAGAGCCGGCGTTTTTGATGTGCTAATCGGCATCAATTTGTTAAGAGAGGGCTTAGATTTGCCGGAAGTCAGTTTAGTTGCTATTTTAGACAGTGATAAGGAGGGTTTTTTACGCTCTGAGAGATCCCTCATTCAAACCATCGGAAGAGCAGCCAGACACTCCCAAGGACAAGTGATTCTTTATGCCGATCAGATCACTCCCTCCATGAAAAAAGCTATGAGTGAAACCCAACGAAGAAGAGAAATTCAAACCGCTTACAACAAAAAACATGGCATCAAACCTAAAACTATAAAAAAAATGTTGAGAAAAGGCCTAGCTGAAATCTATGGACTGGCTGACAGCCTGTCAGAAAAATATGTTTCGGAACTGTCTTCACAAAAAGAAATCTCTCAAAAAATCGCTGAACTTAAAAAACAAATGAAATTATCGGCTCAAGAAATGGATTTTGAAAAAGCGGCCAAACTGCGGGATCAAATCAAAAACCTGGAGCTAAAAGAAATCGAATCTTCTTAAGTTTTTTATTAAAGGACACTTCTTTATAAAGAAGTGTCCGGCATTGTTCCAAAAGAGGAAACAAGACTCACGACTAAAGTCGTGGCTCTTTATCTGCAACTGTGTAAAGTCTAAACTTAAACAGACTTTATCCAATTAAAAACTGGAATGGTTGCTTCTAAAAGAAAAAACTGTGGTCTTCTCTTATCTTCTTTTACTGCCACAACAAACTTGACTTCCCATTTATTTAATGGAGAGTCAAAATAGATTTGATTTAAAGGAGGTTAAATTATGTGGAAGTTAGCTCTTGTAAGTTTTTGCCATGTCATTTTGATTGGTTGTATGAATAAAAATCAAGAAACCAAACATGAGTTTGTTAAAAAAAACAGTACAGAGCCTGCACAGGAAGTTATAACTGTAGCCCATAAAGTGGCATACAAGACAGCAGAAGACACTGCAAAACAAATAGCTTCTAATGCTATAAACCAAGCCCTTCAAAATATACAACAAAAGTTTTCTAGCTTATCACAAGAGCAAATACAAATCATAAAAGAACTCGCGCTGGAAGTCGCTACAACCACGGCGCTGGAAACTGCTAATCAAACGGCAGAAGACACCGCAAAACTCATTGCCTCCAATGCTGCAAATCAAGCTATCACGGATATGCAACAGCAATTTTCCAATTTTTCGGAATTACAAATACAAATTATCAAATCAGCCACTATTGAGATAGCAAACCAGATTGCGGAAAACACCGCCAAACACATTGCTTCTCATACTGTTAATCAGGCTATCACGGATATGCAACAGCAGTTTTCCAATCTATCACAAGAGCAGACACAAGCTATAAGAGAACTCGCGCTGGAAACAGCTAATCAAACAGCAGAAGACACTGCAAAACTCATCGCCTCTAATGCCGCAAATCAAGCTATTGAGAATATGCAACAGCAGTTTTCTAACTTATCGCAAGAGCAGATACAAGCTATAAAATCAGCAACACTGAAAGCCGCTGAAACCATAGCGCTGGAAACGGCTAACCAAACGGCAGAAGACACCGCAAAACTAATTGCCGCTAATGCCGCAAATCAAGCTATTGAGAATATGCAACAGCAATTTTCCAACTTATCGCAAGAGCAGATACAAGCTATAAAATCAGCAACGCTGGAAGTCGCTGAAACCACGGCGCTGGAAACGGCTAACCAGACGGCAAAAGACACCGCTGAACATATTGCCGCTAATGCCGCAAATCAAGCTATCGCGGATATGCAACAACAGTTTTCCAACCTCTCACAAGAGCAAATACAAGCTATAAAATCAGCAACACTGGAAGTCGCTGCAACCACAGCCCGTGAAGTGGCAGACCATATAGTGGAAGACTTGGTAAAACAAACCACTTTTGCTGTCACAGATCGAGCCATAGAGGAGATGCAGAGCAAGCATTCCGCTCTGCTAAAAGCGGGACTGCAAACAATTATATCCGCCGCTATTGAATCGGTTACAGCTTCAGTGCTTAAATCAATGGACAATCCAGCTAAAAAAGAAGCTATAGACACAGCTACAGCCGTTGCTGTTACAGCCGCGAAAGAAATAGCTTTTGTCAACGAAGATCAAACTCCAGGCTATTTAAAAAGACAATTTTTTAATCTATCCTTTGAACAGTGTGATTGGAAAAACAAAGACTATACAACCCGGCTTGTCCAAGATCATAGTTTTTTCCCTCTCTCCGATCCTTTAAAAAATATGCTAGAGAGCTGGGATCAGTTTAAAACCAGCAAAGAGACAGAAAAAGCAAGGGAGAAAAATTGCAACAGCTCCCCTTGCGCTCCAAATACTGAAAATGACAAGATAGATGAAGAATTTGCTTATCTGTCACCGCTATATGATGATTTTATTCTTTCTTTTTTTCAAGAATCTATTAGAGACACTTACTTTTCTGAAAATGATGTGCCTCTGGAATGTTTTTTTGCCAGCGCAATCAGAGGGGCTAACATTTATAATTCAAGCAAAAGTTTTTATTATTGCGAAAAGGACTCAAGCCGTCCGGGAAATATGTCTGTAACAGATGATCATGAAAATACAAGAAAGATATTGCCACGGAGAGCCTGCCTGAATAAAGACTACATGTATCTAACGGCAAGGGCTTTTAATA
Source organism: Oligoflexia bacterium (assembly GCA_026914095.1). GTDB lineage: Bacteria > Bdellovibrionota > Bdellovibrionia > Bdellovibrionales > UBA1609 > JACOND01. The sequence goes on along the minus strand of JAPPIY010000211.1, from coordinate 3,205 downwards.
AAACAGCGGATTGTTTTGGATTTGACAAATCGGAAAAAGAAGATATTTTCAAACTTTTCAACCATGAATCCTCTTTTCTCCATAACATTAAAAGCCACACAGGCGCTAAATGTTATGGCCAGCTTACAACAGTAGCCATAAAAGAAATCAACAAGCAAATTTATTTCAGTGACACATCTTCCTCCTTTCCTCACTCCTATATTTTTAATGAGGTGATAGAGGAGTGTCCGGGATTGCAAAATGCCGTTTTAAATCCTAAAATCTACGAGTCTGTGGAACAGGCGGGGAAAAAATCCATGAGAAAATTTCATACAATTATTTCTAAATTGCCAATTTCCTGTAAAATTACACAAAACCCCTATTCCTGTCTGTTTTATGCCTTATATCATTTTAAGATAAACTCTGCCGAAATTGAGGCGCAATTAAGAGGGCCTACTTCCTCTTTTGGCAAACAAAACAATATTCCCCAGGAATTTAAAGATAAGTTTCTTCTTCCCATTCATTTGAACACAATGCTGGGAGTCACAAACGCTACAGGCAAAGATATGGTTTTCTGGGATGATTCTGAATTTTGGCACGCTCTAAAAAACCGCTCTCCTGACAGTTTGAACAACATAAGACAACTCCCTCTATTTGAAAATGAAGAGGAAGTCAAAAAGATTTTTAGCCTTTGGACATATAATGGAGGAATCTCTACTACAAAATATATGAGAGACTTTATTAAACAGTTAAAGCGCTCTATAGCTGCGCCCTGCCCGCTAAACTCTCAAACTAAAACCTGCCAATATCGTTTTGCTGTTCAAAATGGGCAGGGCTTGGCAACCGAAGATGTAAAAAAAGAGTTTCAAACTTATATTCAAAGAAATCATCAAAAAATATCAGGAAAACGAAAAAAAGAGGTTATACATTTTGTCAGTAATGTGGAAAAAAATCTGGATTATCTTTATAACAAAAACGGCCTGTTTAGAATCCACTTAAAAAACCTGGTCCCCGAGCTTGAGAGCCATGAAATAGAAAATTTTCAGGATCATTTAAAAGAAGTTTGTCCAAAGCCTTGATGTCTATACGGATTTAGCGTCAAAATTTATGACATAATTTACAAAAAAGAAAGGAATTATGAAATTACACCAATCCTGTTTGAATTTTTATCCTAACTGTCATTCCTGTAAGCGCTCAGTCATTCCTGCGAAAGCAGGGGCAGGAATCTCATTCAAACAAAATCGGTATAAACACTTAATTCTTTTGCTAGACACTATAAATAAACATGATATAATTTACTGAAAAAGAAAGAGACTATGAGATTAAAAACACTTCTGCCATTTACTTTTTTTATTATTGGCTCTGGAGTGTTAAGCTCTTGCAATTCTTTTTTAAAAAATAGGACTTCAAAAAAAAATAAACAATCCAAACAGTGAAATTAAAGTGACAGCTAATCAAGTAAAAGACAAAGACAGCTTGAGGGCTTTTGTCCTTTCGGCAAAAGAACATTTAGAAAAAAATTACGACCAAGCGGTGAAAGACTTTAGAACAAAAGAAAAATGGAAAAAAGGGTTTATCTACCTTCATGGACTCACAATGGATGGAACAACTCTTTTTCATGTAGCTCTTCCAGAACTTGAGGGAAAAAACCTTTTAAACGCTCAACAAATTGGAAACACTATTATCAAACCTCTTTTATCGGCTGGAAAAAAAGGAGAAGGTTTTGTGGAATATACACAAGACAACCCTGCCACAGAAGACGCAGATCAATCTAAAAAAATAGGCTATGTTACTACATTTAAAAAGGATGGCGTTGATTATATTGTCGGCTCCGGTTTTTATTTAGACAGCTCAAAATAATTTAACAAAAAACAGATTCAAACAGCTCTTTTATTTTTTATACTTCATTTGAAGTTTCTTACCTATCTTTATAAGCCATTTAAAAATCCATGGAAGCAAAGCTAAAAGAATAAAAGACAAAATAACCTTTACGGAAAAAATCTGGTGAATAGACGATATATGAGCCAATTGTCTGCCTGCATTCACAAAAACAAAAGTTCCCGGCAACATGCCTAAAAAACTGCCGATTACAAATTGTTTAGTGGAGATAGGAGTAACTCCCATCAATATATTTATCAAAAAAAAAGGGAAAACAGGTATCAGTCTCAAAGAGAATAAATAAAAAGCTCCATTTTTTTTCAAACCCTCATTGATTGTTTTTAAACGGCTTGCAAATTTTTTTTGCACAAAATTTTTCATTAAAAACCGGGAAATCAAAAAAGAGCAGACAGCTCCTGTTGCGCTCCCTAGAGAAACCACTGCGCTTCCAATGAAAAAACCAAAAAGAAAGCCCGAAACCAAACTTAAAAGAGCGGCGCCAGGGATACTAAATGTTGCGCAAAAAACATAAATACAAAAGTAAGTCAAAATAAAAAACACAGGGGAATCTTGATAAAGCGAAAGCAATTTATTTTTTTCACTAAGAAAAAACTCCATATTGAAATAGCGGATCAAATCCAAGTGAAAAACAATCACAAACAACAGAATAATTGCGAGAAATGTTAAAATCCTTAACTTTAACATAAATTCAACCTCTTATTGAATCAAGCGCTCTCGTTAAACACAACCTATACTAATCCTGTTTGAAAATTCAGGTTGCAACTAGACTCCTGCTCCTCACCCCTGTTTCCACAAGGATAGGCTTTCGCGAGGACAAGCTTTGCGGGAGTGACAGAAGGGAGGAAACCTCAAACAGGATCAGTATAGTTGATGCTTTTTTTAGAATGACCGCTAAAATAGCATCCATTTTAAATTAACCAATTTGAGAATAGTTAGCAGAGCCGGAAAACGAATAGAGGTTTTCTGTTTTTATAATCTCTAATTTAGCAGAGCAAATTTTTTGCAATAGCGATATAATATCTGACGGCTGGCATTTGGATTGATCTTTCTTTAAAAAGCGGCAACGCCAATGATCGGTGCAAAAGGTTTCAGGCAGAGGATTAGGATAAACTTTAATTCCACGGTTGGTAATATAAACCAATTCCAGCTGGGTATCCCCTGGCGCAACTTGCTTTAATCGGCTGGCTAAGGCATTAGGATCTCTATTGGCTGAACAAATAAAAACATCCACCCCGTCTAAAACTTTATCTTGAGACGAAAACGCCGTATTTGAAAGCCGTATTTGTATAGGCTTGCTGTCCTTTGGCAAATGAGAGCTAGCCAGCTC
>JAPPIY010000291.1 GCA_026914095.1 Oligoflexia bacterium | reverse complement strand
GCTATGAACACAACCGCTTATGGCTTAATTATGGCTATTCCCGCTTTGTTTATGTTTGCTGTTTTGCAAAACCGCTCTAACACTCTTCAAGAAGATTTAACAGAAGGAGCTATAAGAATTTTTAATTTATTAAGCTATAACTATCAAACTTTATGGGAGAAAAAACTAATGGCCGGCAAGTAAAAAATCTTTCCGATGTGTAAATTTTACAATTTTTAAAATTTAGTTATAAATGTTCAGGTTAAGTCTGTATAAGGTTATAGAGGAAAGGTAAAAGTAAAATGTCAAAAAGCAAACAAGAGGTTGATTATCAATTGGATTTAACTCCTTTTATTTCTCTGTTGTCTGTTTGTATTTGTTTCCTGCTTTTAACGGTGGCTTGGTTTCAAGTGGGCGCTCTATCTGTAAAGCAGGTTATGGGGGCTGGCGCGGGAGAGGAAAAACAAGAAGATAAATTGACTTTGTGGGTTTATATGAAATCTGAAAATAAAATTGAAATTCGTTTAAAAAAAGGAAGTCAGCCCGTTTCTCAAAAAATTATAGACTCCTTGGAATCAGCTTTTGATTTTCAAAAATTTAAAAAGTATGTGGGGGATTTAAAAAGCCAGCAGGCAGACTTAAATGAAGTCTTTATCTTTCCTCAAGAAAAGGCTGTGTATGAGGATATTGTAAAAATTATGGATGGAGTCCGGCAGGCTGGTATTTTTAGCATGGGGCTTGCGCCTATTTAAGAGAGGTATTGATGTTCGCTAAAGCTCGCTCTATTTTTCAAACAACTGCTTTTATGGGGCCTCTGCGCTCTAAAGGGAATCCAGTTAAAAAAAAACGAGGAGCGGCTGTTTTGATGCTGACTTCTTTGATTGACGCTTTTTCTATTTTAGTTGTCTATCTTTTGATGTTTTTTTCAAGCACGGGTGAGATGACCTATGTCAGTTCAGATATTGATTTGCCAAAAGCCAATGTCATTGAGCGATTGGATCGCTATTCTATCATTCAAATAAAAAAAGAGGGCTACTTTGTGGAAGACACGGAATTAAAAGCCGATGATTTGGTGTCTTATTTAGTTGATCTAAAAAAACAGTTAAATGGGAATCACTCTAATCAAGTTGGGGATCAAAAAGACACTATTACAATTCAAGCGGATAAAACAGTTAAATACAGTCGTTTGAGTCCAGTGATTCAAGCTTGCAGTCATGCGGGTTTTAGCAATATTAAATTTGCGGTTTTAGGTGAATAGATGATGAAATTATACTGTAATTTGAATTTTAAAGTTTTCAGAGATTCTCGCCTCTGTTTTTATAAGGGCCTGCTAAGCGGAGGTTTAGCGCCTAAACAATGGGATAAAGGCTCAAACAAAATCGGTATAATTTTATTTATTTTATTCTTTTTTAACTCAAATGCTAGAGCTGAGGATAGAGATAAAAACATTCAAAAAGCCGGTTTACACTCTTCTAGTTTGAATGTTAAAGCTGGATCTGTCACTTCTGCAAGTCCAGTCACTTCTGCAAGTCCAGTCACTCCCGCGAAAGCGGGAGTCCAGCTAAAAGCTCAAAATTCAAACAGGCTCAGTTCGGCGGGCAGTGAGCAAAAAGAACAAACTCAAGTTTCTATTTCAAAACCTGTTTCTGGCAAAAAATATTTAGTTGAAAAACTAGATTATCTGAATCAAACTCTTCCTAAAAATCATAAGGCTAGAAAAGCTCTTAATTTGAGGCTGGCTCATACTCTGTCTTTAATAGCAGAGGAAAATTTTATAAAATCCGATAAAGAGAAATGTTCAGAATGTTTGAAGACAGCTCAGGATTCGGCCCGCCGCTCTTTATCTATTTATGAGCGGTTGGATTCGGCTTTATCGGGTCATCCTCTTTTACATGCAACCGCTTTATTTAAACAGGCCTATCTGGAAAGGTTTTTAGGAAATAAAGCAAAATCTTTGTTTCGGTTAAAAAAGATCACTGAAAAGAAAAACATTCCGACTCTTTTTACAGCAAGAGCTTATTATAATATGGGGGAAATTTACTTTGAATTGTATGACTATAGCCATTCTCTGATAGCTTTTAATCAGGTTGTAAAAATAAAATCCCCTTGGAAGTTTAGAGCGGCTTACCGTAAAATTTGGTCCCTATTTAATTTATCCCGCTATCAACAGTCTATTGAGGAGCTGATAGCTTTTTTGAAGTCCAGCTTGTATGTCCAGGCTAAACGAGAAGATCAGCTTTTAAAACAAAAGCTGGAAGGTGAGTTGGTGACCTTATACAGTTATTCTCAAATAACGGATCAAAATTTAGATTTTCTCTATAATTTTAACAAGCAGTCTCAAACGGACAATACTGTTACGGCAAGAAATCAAAGGCTTTTTGATTTGGCTAAGGCTTTAAATCGCATCGGAAGGCTGAAAGATTCTAATAAGGTTTGGACTGTCTATCTTTCAAAAACAAACCGCTCGGAAGAGCAGTTATTGGCTTATTCTTTTATTTTGGATAATGATTTGATTTTAAATTATGCGGACAAATTAGATGAAGTGGGTCAAAAAATAGAGAAGATTTTTGTATTGCAGAAAAAAACTGACAAATATAAGAGAGAAATCAGCAAAAAAATCCGGCAGTTCTTCAGTCAAATTGGCAAAAAACAGCTTAACTCTAAGGAGAAGAAAGAGTATATGCTTTCTCTCTATCAAAAGTATAATTCTATTTATCCTGAGAATGCGGGTATTTTTCTGCTGACAGCGGAGCTGGCGGACAACTTAAGACAGTATGTTTTAGCGGGAGAGTTATTTAGGACGGCTTTTTTTAAGTTCAAAAAGCCTGAAAAAGGGGAAAAGATAGCTGTGAGGCAAATGGAAGTGGCGGAATTAACTAAAAATGATGAAATTCGTTTAAAAGCCTATCAATTTTATGTGGCTCATGGAGCAAAGCCTGCTTTAATTTTTAAAGCAAAATATCAAATGGCTTATATGGTTTACAGCAATAAAG
>JAPPIY010000161.1 GCA_026914095.1 Oligoflexia bacterium | reverse complement strand
GTCATTTTAACAACTTAACCCCTATCATAATGGGCTTAAGTTGTCATGAACCTAAGTAATGGCTCTTCAAAAGAAGTTTTAATTATTGCAAAGTAATTCAGTAATATTGGGATATAATATACTTTTCCAACAAGTCAGGTTATAAATTGTCATAGTCAATGCTGACAGTTTCTGACAAGGGATAACATTGACAGGTTAAAATCTCCAGATTTTTTATATTTTCTTCATCTAAGATGCCTTCTTCCAATTGAAAGACTTTTCCCTCTTTCAGTTTAGCCATGCAAGTCATGCAAGATCCGGAAGTGCAGGAAAAAGGAGGGTTATAGCCTTGATCAATGAGCTGTTCTAAGAGTGATTTTTCACGGTTGAGAGGAATTTCTAAAATTTCACCGTTTAAGGTTGTTTTTAAGATTTTAGGCTCTGCTGATGGGGCTTGATTGGCATTAAAAAAAACAGAGTTTTCGTCTGGTTTAGGCCCTCTTTGAGGAATGATTTTAAAATCCTCTGTGTGAATATGCTCTTTTTTTACTTCTGATTTTAACAAACATTCAGAAATCATTTTCATGTAATCTTTTGGCCCGCAAAGATAGAAGAGGCTTTCTTTTAAATTAAGAGTTTCTAAAATCTGCTGTAGTTTTTTATTATCCAGCCGGCCTTCTTTTTGAGAGAGAATAAGTTTAATTATAAGCTGTTCTTTAAACTGTTCTTCCAGGAGTTTTAATTCTTTTTGATAAATCCAATGGTTTAAATTAGAGATAGAAAAAATCAGATAGACTTTATTAGCTAGATGGGCAGATAGCGCTGTTTTTAAAATAGAAAAAAGAGGGGTAATGCCTATACCGGCAGAAAATAAAATAAAATCTTTTGATTTTAAACTTTTTGGAAGCTGAAAAAATTCCCCTAAAGGAGCTTGAGATTCGATTTGATCTCCTTCTTTAATATGGGAAAGCAGATAATTAGACACAATTCCATCTTTAACTTGTCCCACTGTGGTTCTTAAACTCTCCTCTAAAAACGGAGAAGAGGCGATAGAATAGCTTCTCACATACTCTTTTCCCTCAATTAAAAAACGAAAAGTTAAAAACTGAGCGGTTTTATAAGTAAATAAAGCCTTGTGTTGTTCAGGAACTTCAAAATAAAAAGAGCAGGTTTTTTCAGTTTCAAACTCTTTTTTTATTACTTTAAGGGGGTAGTATTGAACCGGCATAATGTGAATATAAAACCTATTTTTTAAATCCTATCAACATAAATCTTTTGTATTTTTCTAAATGGAGCGTCCCTTCATAAATCAGCTCTAAAGGGGCTTGTTTTTTAAATTCTTGAAGATTGCGGACACAATTGATATGATCCTTCAATTCAAAAAAATTATTGCTTTGCAGGATAATTTGTTTTTTTGCCGGCAAAAGCCCCCACCATTTGTTAAAGTCTTGGATATGCTCACAAGCCGTATTGATGATAGTGTCCGGGGAAATAGCTAAGCTTTGAGGCTCTCCGTTGGCTTTTAAGGTGTCAAACCTTGCTGTTTGATAATCTAAATCCAAAATATCTTTTAAAGTGGCTTTAAACCGCCAATTTTTTTTCACAGAAGCGCGGTTGAGATCTTCTGAAATTGGAACACTTAAGGCATCAATTTCAAAATTGAAAATTTGTTTGATGGAAAAATCTTTATCATTCAGCAGAAAATAAGGGAGCAGGCCATACCAGCCGGCGCAGATAAAAACCGTCCCTAAATTCAAGATTTTTTTTTCTTTTAAAGCTCTAATCAGCCAGGCTTTTGATTCCAGTTGTCCGGAAGAGATGAATCTCACTAAATTGTCTATGATAGTATCTTTATTATCGGGGAAATAGCTGGCCTTTAGGATTCTTCTTAATCCTTCTATAATTTCTATGATAGTATCTTTATTATCGGGGAAATAGCTGGCCATAAAAAAAACTTTTTAAAAATTTATTATGTTGTAAGAGTTATTTGTCATATACTGATCTTGTTTGAGTTTTCCGCCCTTTTGTCACTCCCGTGAAAGCCTGCCCTTGCGAAAAAGATTCAAACAAGATCACTGTAATAATATAATGTTCGGGTTTAAAATCTTTGTCAATGATAGCTTTCAGTCCTTCTCGCGAAAGCCTGCCCTTGCGAAAGCGGGGGGCGGGCGGGAATCTTCAAAGAAACTTCAAACTTCAAAAAGGATCGGTATAATTTAGAAAAACTCTTTACAGTAAAAACTTTCTAGAATCAAAATTTACAAAGTTAAAGCTCAAAAGAAGTTTGGATTTGAGCTAAACTTGCTGAAAGCTGTTTTGTAATAAAATCTGGCATATTATTTTTTGAAAAAATTTCATTGATGCGAAAGAAAGCTGAAAGGCTTAAAAAAAGTGTGAGTTTGGGCGCGGAGTGGCTTTCAATCGGCTCTTTGGCAAAATGTAGAATTGAGATTTAAGCCTTTCAGCTTTCAATTTTTGAATAAAGGAGACTCTAAATAATCAGTTCTGAAAAAGTTTGTTTTATGGTTGAAACTGTGATTTTTTGTTTAATTAAAAGCTTGCCAATCCACTTGCAAAACGAGTTCGGCCCTTGTTGGCGAGAAGACAGGCTTTGAGCGCAGGACAGCCACAGAGCGCTTTGTGGCAAATCCTCAGACTGAGATTTTGAAAGTTGATTTGTAAGCTTTTGAGCCTTTTAATCTGCTTTCTTGTAATTATTCTTTTAATCATGAATTTGTAAATAATTTCAACAGGCTAGGACTTTTTTAGCGCCGAATAAATATTTTGAGTTTAGCAAGAGGTGTTTTAAAATTTATTCTGTGGTAAAAGTTATAACTAAGCTTTTTATTGAAACAAGTGAGAAAAGGAGCCATAGCCTTTTTTTTCTAAATCCTCTTTTGGTATGAAACTTAAAGCGGAAGAGTTGATGCAGTATCTAAGTCCTAAAGGCTCTGGCCCGTCTGGAAAAACATGGCCTAAATGGGAATCGGCATGTTTAGAGC
>JAPPIY010000272.1:1993-3028 GCA_026914095.1 Oligoflexia bacterium | reverse complement strand
ATTCCCGCGTCAGCCTATTCTTGCAAAAGCAAGAGCGGGAATCTCAAGGCAAAACTCAATTCCCGCGTCAGCCTATTCTTGCAAAAGCAAGAGCGGGAATCTCAAGGCAAAACCCAATTCAAATCCGTCTACGCTAATCTGGTATGAAGTTTTGGCAGGGCCGTCATTCCCGCAAAAGCGGGAATCTCCAGAAAAGACTTCAAAACTCAACTCAAATCAGTATAAATATTTTGGGCTTTTTTTGTGCGCTTTCTTTTTTACTGGCTGCGCTTTAGGCGTTAATCAGACTGGAGTTTTTCAACAAGTCCTCTCTCGCTCTTTGAGCTTAAATGAGCCAGAATTAAGAACCTGTGTCTTTGATCCTTATTATTCGGTTGTTCATTTTCCTATGTACCATGATCCTCCTGTTAAAAATTATTCCACTCAAACCTATGAGCTTGTCGTAAAATCTCAATTTCAGCTCTTGCATACCCTAATAGATTATCATCGCTCGGCCAGGCCCTTAGCTGTTTTTGATGAGCGCATTACATCTGACAGTTATAATTTAAGTTATGTGCAAGCTATAGAAAGGGGTTTAGCTGAATCCGACACTTACACAAGATTCAATGGAACAGTGTTTTATTTTGCAGAAAGATACAAAACAGCTAATCGTTTGTTTGGACAAGGCTTTCCCAGCTATTATGAATATTTGAATGAACTGCAAAAAAAATTTCTATTTAATACCGGAGCCAGTCTGACATTATATCTTTTAAAGGAAATTCCTCAAATTCATAAAGTCATTTCACCGAGAAAATTAAAATTGTTTCGAGCCAATCTAGTGGGAGATATTACTAATTCAGATTCACTGAAATTGAGTGAAAATTACTATTGGGTTTTTACTTTTAGAGATATGGAGCTTAGGAGAGAGGTTGATACATTTTATCAGAGAAATTCTTCTTATAGGTATAATGGCCTTGTTTTTATTGCTTACGGAGCAAACCATGATTTTTCAGATGATTTTGCAGGCTTGCCTTTTCAGTCTGGTCATGATTTTTG
>JAPPIY010000272.1:0-1983 GCA_026914095.1 Oligoflexia bacterium | reverse complement strand
TTTAAGATGGGATCCTTCTTCTTCAATTCTGCCCTAAAAAACCTGTTTTTCGGGGAGTTATACTGAATTCTCGCTTGGTTTTAATCTATCTCTAATAGTTGCTATTTGTCAAAAACTTTAAGATGAGAGGCTTAAAATCTCGGACATGCGTTTTGCCACAAAGCGACAGTCGCATTGTGGTCAAATCCGAACTCGTTTTAAGCCTCTCATCTTAAAGTTTTTGAATAAGAAAGCTTTTTCTCTAACTTTTTCAGGATCGACTAATGATTCAAGATATTTGTTTTTTTCATAAAAAAAATTAAAGAAACCAGACTAAATTGCCGATTTTTAATTTATGAGAGCTCTTATTTTAGAGGATAATGTCAATTTGGCGGAATCCTTAAAACAGCTGATTTCTCAACAGGGCTTGGAGACTCGCGTTAAATTCAATTGGGAAACGGCTTTTCCTCTATTTCAAACAAACCATTTTGATATTGTTGTCTTGGATATTCTTCTGCCAGATAAAAAAGGTTTTGAAATTTTGAAGATTTTATCTGAAAAAAATATAAAATCAAAAATTGCTCTTATCAGCGGTTTATTTGATGAACAGGCTGTTTTTAAAAATATTCCGGAAAACTTAAACTTAAAGAAAAACTGTCTTTTTTTTAAAAAGCCAATTGATGAAAAGGCTTTCTTAGAATTTATAAAAAAGGAAAAAGGAGCGTCTGATCATAATGCCAATCCTTTTATAGAATCTTTATTTGAAAAAAATATTCCCTTAAAGCCTTTAAATTTTTATTTTGCGGAAGGGGAATCCTTTGATTCAAAGCAACTTATTCCTATTGTGTTTTTTGCTCATTTAAAGCAATTTACAGGAGAGTTGAAAATACAAATGGATAGTAATGCTAATTCTATTCATTTTTTTAAAGGCAGAATTATGAAAATCGTTTCTAACAGCAAGAAATCTTTTTTAGGAGAATTGTTGGTTGAGCATGGCTTGTCTTTACAAGAGGATATTGAGCTTTTATTAGAGAAGAAAGACACTAATAAAAGGATAGGAGAACAGCTTGTGGAAAAGGAGCTTTTAAGCCCTCACATGTTAAACTTTATATTAAAAGAGCAAGTGAAAATTCGTTTGTCTGAATTTATGTCACATCCTGTTTTTAAATTAACTGTTAAGGAAAAACAGGAGATGAATATGATGTCAAAAGCAGAGATAGATTTTAATGATCTTGATTTTATAGAATGGCTGGCTGACAGCGCTCAAACAGAGTTAAGCGCAAAATTTTTAAATAGTTTTTATTTGCAAATTCAAAACAGCCTTGTCTATAAATCTTCTCAATTAAATGTAGCTTCTATATATCAAAAGAAGTTTTTAAAGAAATACAATAAATTTTTTAAATACTTAAAAGAGGGTTTATCTATTGAGGATATTATACAGCAATTAAAGAGCCGGCAGTCTGCCTTAAGCTTGGTTTATTTTGGTTTGCTGACCAAGTCTGTCTATTTAAAACAGGGGGATAAAAATTATTTAGAGGATAAGGCGCTGGAGTCATTTTTAGATGATATTCTGTCCAGACAGTCTCAAAATGCGTTTCAAGTTTTTAGCTTGGCAGAGAGCGCTTCTGTGGATGAAATTAATAAAAGATACAAGCAAATGATACGCAAAATACACCTTGACTCTCTGCCTAAAAATATCAGCCCTGTTATTAAAGAAAAAGCAGAGCAAGCCGTGTTAGCGCTTACAGAAAGTTATGAGAATTTGAAAGATGAAAGTAAGAGAAAGCAATATATAGCTGACAAAAATAAAGGTCAATTTTTAACAGTCATAGATCAATATGAAAAGGGGCTTTTAAAAATTAAAGAAGAAGACTATAAAACCGCGCAGGCTGTTTTTTTGAAAATTAAAGATCACAGCCAGGCGCCTGGCAACACCACTCTTTATTTATTATGGGCGCAGATGAAACAGTCTGATTTTGATCTGTTTAAAGACAAGTCAGAGGC
>JAPPIY010000101.1 GCA_026914095.1 Oligoflexia bacterium | reverse complement strand
GCTATGTATAGTAACAATTGATAAACCTTCCTTGTCTATCTGCTCTATTTTTTCAGGCGTCATATATTCACTAAAAGCCCAAGATAAATAATTTGGCTTTTGCTCTTTGCATTTATCTGCTGGAATTGTGATTATTTCTTTTACTATCAATCGGAAGCCACTTTTTCCTTGTCCATAATGACAAAGCAATATAGCCGCAAATTCCAAATTATTTCCGGGATAAAGATGTTTTCTAAGAGTTTTATAAGAACTTTCTTTTAAAACTAAAGAGTTTTCTTTCATTTTATTCCTTATCAATTTCAGATTTTAATTGGTTACATATATAAGTTATATGGGTAGAAATATTATCAATACCTACTCTCCAGTCATAATGTCTTGACCACCTTTGCCAGTTTCTTTGAAAATGAGTTTCAGGGCTTAAAGCTTCTATATTAGCTTGATCTATTCTGTTTATATCTGGAGAAAAATAAAACATATCAATTTTTGCTGTTGGGTAATTATCAGGAATTAAAAGCATCAAATCAGACTTTTCAGGGTTGTAACCTTTAGGCAACAGATAATTACAGATAATAATTCCATTTTTAGAATCTTCAAACTGTGGTTTCCAATTAGGATAATTGACATTTAAATATTCTATATCTTCAGGAGGTAAAGAAAAATTTGTCACAATACCCCTGTTGAGCTTGTTTTCTTACAGTTTCAAATCGTTCAATACCTTTTTTAGAAAAATCTACACTCTCTTCAGAACCGATAGGAGCTCTTCGTCCACCATGAAACTTTTGATTTAAAGACCAATCATTATAGGTTTTTCCTGCAAGCTCCAAAATTTCTACACCTGTCATTTCTGCTTTTTTAACTGGATATTTTTTTCCGTCAATTTTAATCTTATATGATTTTTGTTTTTTAGGAGGTTTTCGATCTTTTTTAGCACATTCTTCTAAGTCAATACTATTATCTTCACCTTTAGGTATTGTAAAGTAAGAATCCTTTTCTTGTATCACTAGAGTTGAATTTTTTAGAATCAAACAATCAGCTATATCTTCTAAATCTACAAATAATAAAACAGAATTTAGTTCTGTATCTAAACTACATATATCTTTTTCATTTAGTTTTGCTTTTTTGATACCTTCTTCAATTACATTTCCGTTAAACTTAAAACAAATAGGATTTCTTATAGACGGATTTTCTCCTAGTTCCTTTTTAATATCACCAATAACTATTTTTTCTCCGCCATGAATAATAATATGATCATCTGGTAGTAATGGAATATCTATATCTCCTAATCTATCTAAATAGAGCCACTTAGAACAAGAATCTAAAGATAGCTCTTCATAAAATCCACTTATTTTTGTCAGACCTATTGATATTTCTTTTGTTTTATTGTCTAAAGTAATTGTTGTTTTCATGGTTAATCCTCTTTGATTATTCTCTATACCTATCATAGCTTATAATATGCTTCTTCTGAAGTTAATATATCCGCCTTTCTATTTTTATGAGAACGACATTTACGAAGTTCTTTTCGTTTTTCATCTCTATGACCATTGTCAATCATATCCCGAGTATTATTTGTTACTAAAGTCCTTCCTTTCTTAAAAGCAACATAAACAAAAAATCTATCAATTCCTTTATGTTCTGGAACAGTTTTTGTAATACAGGTCATAAGCTTATCAGATAAATCTACAGTTACCTTTACTGTGTTAGAGATAGAACGATCATAAAAGATCATAAAAGATCATAAGCAAAATTCGCAATTCATTTTCTTTAGCAGATTTAATATATTTTAATAATCTTCTTGAATATTCTTTTCTAATTTCTCCTTTACTATCAACTAAAAGTGATGTGTTCTTTTTTTCAAATCGTTTAAGAAGCTTAGATATGTGTTCATTTTTGTTATATTTCTTATTCATTAAATGCTCAAATACATTGGTATCTATTGCAATGCTGTCATAAGTTAAACTATTCACTCTTTAGCTCCTATTTGTAATACTTCTTCAAGATTTGCCCCAAAAAACTCTAATGGAAGCTCTCCTTTTATAGAACCGTCTTTATCAATATCAAGATTTTTAATGATAGGTTGTCCATTATTTGAATCAAAATCAAAAAATGCAACAGAAACTTCCTCTGTCTCAAGATAGCCTTTCGCTATAAGACGACGAAGTCTTAATAAGATATTATCACTATGAGTTTCAATAATAGAACCCACTTTATATTTTTTCCATAGATCTGCAAAAAATTCTCCTAATTCTAATTGAGCTGTAGGATGTAGTTGAGCCTCTGGCTGTTCAACCATTAAGGAACTAAATTGTGGCATCAAAGCTCCTTGAACAAAAATAGGCAGACACTGACTAACACCAAAACCAAAATTTCCTATTTGGGTTTTAGCTTTTGTTAGTTTGTTTCTAGCTAAACACTCTGAAAAATTTAATGTTTCTGATTTTTTAAAGCCCATTTCATCAATACCTGCAACTTTATTTATATAATTATAAATGAATTTATATTTGTTATATGTAGTGTTTTTTTTATTTATTATATCTTGTAAATGATAAAGGGTGTTTTCTCCTGATTTTCCTACATGATCGAGAGGAGTTTTAATGGCAATAACACTCTCTCCAATACTTCTTACTGGAAGTAAATGAAGTAGATTATTAATATTATCTCGTAATGCTTTTATTATATCTGCTATCGCTACCTTTTCTTTTATATTATCTTGCAATGTTTTTGCTATCGCTTTCTTTTTTTCTATATCATCTTCTCTTTCCAACTCTTTTATATTATCTTCTCTTTCCAACTCTTTAGAAAAATCTAATAGATTAATATTATCTTTTTCAGGATTATCTTTATTTCTTAGAAGTTTTTGTTTTTCATTGCAAAACAAAACTACTTCATGCGCTTTTATGTTCTGGCCTTCTTTCTTATAAAAAATATTTGCTGAGGTCATATAAGAGAATTCCATATCTTTACTATTTAATTCTTTTTTTGGTATAATATGACACTACTCCATCCTTTGGAGTTCCTGTTTCTTTTACAGAGAGCTTAAATTG
>JAPPIY010000089.1:954-3081 GCA_026914095.1 Oligoflexia bacterium | reverse complement strand
CGGTAATATGATAAATCCTGTCTTTACGCCATGGTGGGAGGAGCCGGATTTATTACAAAATTTAACTTTAAAAGCGCAGGAGAATTTATTATATCCAGAAAAAAATAAGACAGCTTTTGGCAGTAAAAAAAATAATATTCTGCTCCATAGCGCTTTGAGCGGTTTAAACAAAACACTAAACAGCCCTGACAAAAAACACATTTTAACTAAACATTTAAACAATATGAAGTTTGTTAAATATGAAAAAGGAACCGGCCCTGACTCTTTCTATAAGCAGGTCATAGAGCCGCTCAGCAAAGGGCTTGCTATTGAAAATATAGAAATTCCCTTCTTAACAGAAGTTTATAAACGGTATATAAATGAACAGTCTCAGCTGGATTTCCTCAGCTATTTGCTGGCAAGAAGAGACACTTTTAACAATGAATCAGAACAAACTGTGGTAATGCCTTTTGAAGCAAACAGTTTTTCCGCTAAAGTTATCACAAAATATAGAGACACCCTAGATGAAATAGAAGAGCTGAGAGATAGAATCGATTTACCAGCAGTGGAAGAGTTACATAAAGAGACTTTAAAACAATATAGCCAGACTTTACATGGTGTCATAGAGGATCACAGGTTACAAAGATAAAGACAGAGATACAGGAGGAAAACAATTCCATCCTATTGTTAAAATAAAATGAAGTCAATATTTCTGCTTTTGTTAGTTACCCCAATTCTCGCTCTCAGTTTTTCTGAAACAGAGTTGGAATCTTTGGAAGACTCAGGAAGAAAAACTTTTTCTAAAAATCCATGGCGAAGAGATATGGGTTTTTCTTTAATCAGAAATTTGGACATAGAGACAAGACACAAAAATTTATCTCAAGAAGAAGGCAATACAGACAAACAAAATAAATTTTGTGATCCAAAGGCTGAAGGCTCTTTATGCGATCTGTCCAATTTATATTATAATTTGGATTTCACTGTGTATTACTCTTTAGCTCAATGGACAAAAAAGCGATTAAACTATCCATTTTTAAAAGGAACTGAATTTTTCTTAACCAGCTACTTCAGATCTAATTTTAGCGGAGGAATCTGCTCTGATTTAATAGGCTATGATAATTTTAAAGGTTATGTGGAGTGTGGAGTTGGTGATATCACAGGAGGCTGGACCTCTCCTATCTATGATAAAAACAGTTTTTTCAGCTATTTTAATTTTTCCATGATTGTCTGGCCCTTGTCTAAAGAATCAAAAGATTCAACTTTAAAAACAGCTTTTAACAGTTCTGTCAGCGCGTTATATTTTTTTAAAAAAAGAGACAAATGGAGCGGAGCTATTTCGTCAAATCACAGTTTGGTTTACAATCATTTTACTAATCCCAGGGTGGGAGAAAAAGGGCATACTTATAATAACCCTTTTGACAGCAATCAACAGCTGAGTTTGATATTCAAGCAAAATTTTAACAAATACCTGCCGGCAAATGCCAGACTATTCATTGCCTATAGCTTTACAATAAATACGGCTAACACTTATTGGATCGCGCAGGATGTAGAGAAAAACTCAAACAAATACTGGGATGATTCTGGCGGGGAAGAGCATCAAGAGCATCTGGCAACCGTTGTAAAGAAAAACTGCCCTAAAAATAACTTAGGCAGTGTCATTGTTTGTGGGAATCGCTACCAACATCTTGCTTTAGGACTAAGCTCCTCATGGAAGCTGGATCAAAGAGCCTATCTTGCGCTTTCAGTTAAATGGAAAGATTTGATTAATGTTCATAATCCTTTCAATAAATATTTTGATAAAAAAGTTGAACTAGGAGAACCCCCCAGTTTAGATTTGGATAAGTGGTATTTCGCTCTCAGAGCCTCTTACTCTTTCTAAGAAGTTTTCATTAAACTTAACAGTAATTATCCAAAATGTTGTCTAAAACTTGAGGGGAAAGCCTTAACTCTTCTATTTTAACTAAAGCTGTCTCACTTAAATTCATTTGATCTAAAAAACTTTCTTGATTGCTGTTATAGTAAATAAGCCCTGTTGCTGTTTGATTGTTTGTCAGATCCTCTTCCAATATTTTTTCCGCTTGAATTTTTTGGCTGGGATCATGATCCTTTAGTTTTTTTAAAATTAAAATATTTCCATTCGGCAAAGGA
>JAPPIY010000089.1:0-944 GCA_026914095.1 Oligoflexia bacterium | reverse complement strand
TTTTTGACCTCTCCTTCAGAAATCTCTTCTTCTCTAGCTGAAGTTTCCACAATAATATCCAACTCATTCAATGGAAATTTATTTTCTTTCATAGAATTAAAACTGTGTGGGAAATCTTTTTCATTGCCATAAGCGACACAAGGAGAGATGACATCAATAAAAGCAAGGCCCTCATATTTAAGGGCTAATTTTAAAAGCTGTATGAGTTGCTTGTTGTCCCCACTAAAAGAGCGGGCCACAAAACCACAGCCGGCAGATAAAGCCAGACGGCATAAATCCATCTGATAAAAAGGATTATTTTGTCTTTTTTTAAGAAAACTGTCTTTTTGAGCTGTTGCTGAAAACTGACCTTTTGTGAGGCCATAAACCCCATTGTTTTCCACAATGTATATCATGGGGATATTTTTTCTCACTGTATGCAAAAAAGAGCCTAAGCCAATACTGCCTGTGTCTCCATCCCCGGAAACACCAATCACTTTTAAATTCCGATTGGCGATTTTAACCCCTGTCGCCAAGCTGGCCATACGGCCATGAATGCCATTGAGACCGCGGGACTGCTTTAAAAAATAATTGGGAGTTTTAGAGGAACAGCCTATGCCGGATATTTTAGCTATAGAAAAGGGATTCACACCTGCTTGATAAAAAGCTTGAATGATATGTTTGCTGATTTGATCGTGCCCGCAACCCAAACACAAAGTGGAGGGGCTGGCCCCTTGGTAATTGCTTTTATCAAAAACTTGTTTTACAGCTGTTTCCATTTTTTATTATTTTTATAACACTGTTTAAAGATATTACCAACAAATATCCCATTTTTTTAAATAAAAATTTAAAGGCGCACAGAACAAAAGAAAGCCGCCTTGTAGAAAACAAATTACCTAGTCAGTGCTGGAAATGAAGCGTCTCGAAGATGAGAGAGACATTTTAAAAAAAGCCGTCAGCTTCTT
>JAPPIY010000153.1 GCA_026914095.1 Oligoflexia bacterium | reverse complement strand
TAATTTTTAAATACTATAAGCTAAACAAAAAGTCAATAAAAAGCCTTATAAAGCTTTTAAATTTTTTTTTTGGGATTGACTCCGCTTTTTGAATTTGTTGTGATTAGGCGTTAAAACTATGAACATTTCAATTATCGGCTCTGGACGGGTTGGGGTTTCTTTAGGGGCTGTTTTAGCCGATTCTGGTTTTTCGGTTTTGATGACTGATAAGGAGGATAAAAAACAAGAAGTTTTTGGAAGACTGTCCTTTTATGAAACCCATCTCTCAAAATATCTTGAAGAAAGTCAAAGCCATTTGGAATGGACGCGCTGGACAGAAAAGATTGTATCTTCAGAGCTTATTTTTTTTTGTTTGGGCTTTCCTGTTAAAAAAAATGGAGATTTAGATTTAACAGAGCTTTTTAATTGGGCGCGATATATTGTTGAAAATACAAAAGAAAGTAAAATATTGGTTATTAAAAGCACCGTTCCTGTGGGAACAAATCGGCAAATTCAAAATATCATTGGAGACAAAAAAATAGCTGTTATAAGCTGTCCTGAATTTTTGAGAGAAGGTCAGGCTATCGGTGATTTAATTCAGCCTCAAAGGATAGTTATAGGCGCGCGAGATAAGGAAGCAGGTAAAAAGTTAGAAGAATTGTATAAAAAAATTTCTCAGCCAAAGCAAATTGTGCATACCGATCCTGAAACAGCGGAGCTTTCTAAACTAGCCTGCAATTCATTTTTGGCGACAAAAATAAGTTTTATAAATGAAATGGCGGGGCTTTGTGAAAAGACTCAGGCTGATATAGAAAAACTGCGATTGATTTTAGGTTTGGATTCCAGAATAGGGAAAGATTTTTTAAACCCAGGACTGGGATATGGAGGTTATTGCCTGCCTAAAGATGTTCAACTGGCTATCTCAGAAGGTGAAAAGAGAAACCAGAACATGGAGTTACTAAAAACCGCGCAAAAAATAAACTCTTCTTTAGTCAATCATTTTTTTAAAGGAATTAAAAATCATTATAGAAAGCTGAATAATATTTCTTTAGTTTTTTGGGGAATTAGTTTTAAAAAAGACACAGATAATCTGACAAACTCACCGGCTTTAAAATTAGCGTGCAAGCTTTTAAAATCAGGAGTGAAAATACATGTTTATGATCCTGTCTTTGTTAAGGAGCAAATCTTTAAGCTTTTTAGAGACCGAACCTATCCTCAGGCTGAGAATCCAATAAAAGATGTTTTTTTAAAAATATTTCCTCCAAAAAATGAGCTGGATTATTTAATAAGAAAAATCTTTGAGGGAAAGTGTCATTTTCATAAAAGCGCGTTAGACAGTTTAGATAATAGGCAGGGCTTGATTATTGGGTCAGATTGGGAGGAGTTTAAAAAAATCCCTTTGGAAGAAATAAAACAAAGGCTGTCCGATCCTTTTATAGTGGATGGAAGGTCTCTTCTTTTAACTGAAGACTTAAAGAAAAATAAATTTTCTTTTTATAAAAGAGGGGCAGTTACTTAAGGGAGGTAAACACAGCGAAAGCCAACATAAGTGTCGCCCCGGCGGTCTTCTTGATTTCTCTTAACGAGAACAGAAAAAATGCCAGAGAAGCTTCCCTGCATCCCTCGGACAATGAGGTTATAATTTCCTTTTACATCCGCATGACCTAAGTTCCATTTATTGGTTCTTCGGCTCGCATTCACTAATTGGTAGCTTCGTTTCGGGCCAAAGAGCTTCTTCAACTGACCGCTTAACTCATAAACATCCCCTCTAAAGTTTTCGCCGGCTTTGTATTTGTCTTTCATCATTTCTCCGACATTTCCACAAATGTCCCAAACCCTTTCTCCATTAGATAAAATATGGGTTCTTCTTTTTACATCCCAATAAGAATTGCAGTTATAATCCGCGCAATCCTTTCTATCATCAGATTTAGCGGGCTGAGGGTAGCCTCTCATCACTCCGCAATTGATGACATTGTTATCTGAAATGATATTTTTGCCTTCTGACCAGTTTTCATCTGTGTCTTCAATAGACCTAACGATGTTTTGCCACTGAGAGTTGTTTATGAGATCATATCTAGGGCCATTGTTCTTGCAAAGTGTCACGGCGTCTTCATAGGTTACACGAGTGAGAGGGGCGCCGTCAGGTTTAGAGACAGCCTTGGTTGAAGAGTTTCTGCTTTCTGCTTTTGCTTCGTATTTCATGACAAAAAAGCCAAACTCATAATAATTGTCTAAAGGAGGGACGGGAATATAACCCACAGGGCCTGTAAAGGCGACGCGAACTTTTTTGCAAATTCTGTCATCGTCATGGGTGATTTGAAAAACAACGCTTTTTTCTTTTATAACAATAGCGCTCAAATCCAGCTCTACCCGCCAGCGTTTGTTATCACAAACGGGATTATTGCTTATTTTGTAACCGTTGACAGTGATGCGAACTGTTTTGTCCCTTTCATCGCAACGGCCGCGAAGGATGTAGGCGCCCGCATTGTTTGAATCTATGTAATCTAAGCTGTTTAAAGAGACTTTATCAGATTCTTCTGCTCCCGACCGACAGGATATAGTATGGCTGTCTAAGTTTTCTTGGTCTCTAAAATCCTCGTCCCTCTCATCTTCAAAAAGCACTTCAGCTCTTGGTCTGTTATTAGAAGGTTTGGGCAAACAGGATACAGCGGATAAAACAAGCAAAGGCCCTATCAATTTAAGTAAAACATTCAATGTGTTAGTCATAATTCTTCTCTTGAATTTAATAGGAAATGCTTGTAATTTCAACAAAAAAGCTTGGAGAATCTTACAATTAGAATATGTCAAGACTTTAGGCTGATTTAGTTTTTTTGAATTTAAGAGATTTGAAATGAATTTTGAAGATTTTTTATTAAGCTCTTACAGTCTTTTTAAGGGTTCTCTTAAGGAGGCTCAAATTTCATCTATAAGCAGTCATTCCCGCCGAGTCAGAAAAAACAGCTTATTTATAGCTGTTAAAGGCCGTAAAACAGATGGCCATAATTACTTAAAACAGGCCATTCACAGGGGGGCTGGCACTTTATTAGTGGCAGACCGGCAGGCGGTTCCTCTTTCCTTTAAAGGAGCTGTTTTAATATATAAAAAAGAGGGCTTGTGTTTAGGGAAACTG
>JAPPIY010000017.1 GCA_026914095.1 Oligoflexia bacterium | reverse complement strand
CTGGAAAGGCTGAGTTCAAAAACCGCAAACCGCCCTATCACTTTTTTGGGAAGAAATTGAGATAAAATTTGATCGGAGGAATCTTCTCTATATCCTATTGCCCTGTGAGAGATAAAAAAGATTTTCTGGCTTTTATTCTTTTTATACTTATTTCTATTATTATAGTAGGTTTGAAAAGAATTGTTTTCATAGAAGAAAGGAGGTTCTTTTGTATATTGTATAGTTTTTTGAATAAAAGCCGGATGAATTTTTAGATCATGAAAAAGAGACTGCTGGAGTTGTATTTCATTTACAAAATCTGCGCTTAAAATTAGTATGAGTTTAAGCTCTAAAACAAAATCTTGAGGACTCCCTTTTTCTTTAAGATAATCATAAACTCTTTCTATACTGTTATCTCTATAAGGGTAATTAAATCTGGATTTATTTTATTTCTAGGATTTGTAAATAAACATTTCCAGAAAACAATATCAAAAAGGGAATTAAAAGATAGAAATAATACTTCTTTTGTTTTAAGTAATTATTCAGAAAATGGCCTATACAGGCAAAAGAGAAAATAAGAAACAAGCTAAGGACAATAAAATACCAATGCCTATTGTGGTAATGGATTCCAACAGAAAATAAAACATCAAAAATCAAGGGGAAGATGACAGTGGAAGACAACAACAGCAATGTCTTTTTGTCTGTTTTTTGTTTTATAATGATCAATAAAAACCCTCCTAAAAAGGGATAAAAGAAGGATAAAAACATTTTATCGTAAAAGGTGAAAAAGTATTTCCCAATAAATTGGGACAGGCTCCATTCATTTAAGTAGTGAATGATAGAGGGAAAAGACATCTCTCTAAATTTTTCAGCTGATTTAGCAAACATCAGCATTTTAAAATAAAAAGGGAAACTTAAGACAGCCGTTATTATATGAGATAAAAAAAGCTTTTTAAAAGTTTCTCTTTGAGAGTAAAGAAAGAGCCAAAAGGAGGAGAGGAAAAGCGCGATTACAAAAATCACTGGTTGAAGTCCAATAGAGAGTATAAAGAGATATTGAGAGCAAAGGACAGGGATTAAAGATTGTTTTCCTTTAGATTGGTAAAAATTGATGTAGAAGAATAAAAACAAAAAGCCGGTAAGGAGGGCTAGGTTAAGAGGGCGGGCATCCACTGAACGCAGTCTTGTAATATGATTGATTGAGAAAAGCAGGCTTCCTAAAACCGAAATTAAAAGGGAAGAGTGATAATAGAGGCCAAGAGGAAGAGCGAGACATAATAAGAGATAAAAAAGCATAGCATGAAAGCGGACAGCAAACTTGCTTTCAGACAATAATTGTCTGGAAAAATCGCTAAAATAATAATCTAAAGGCGGCTGTTGCTGTTTGTAAGAGTCTTCCATTACATTTTCGCTGTTAGAAAATTGGCCTATTTCAGATACCTGAAGGCCTCTTGGATATTGAGAATAAACATTGAAAAAGCCGATCAATAAACTAATAAGGCAAATAACTGAAATGAAGAATGTTTTTTTATTTAATAGTTTTTGGAGAGAATCCTTTTTTATACTGATCGTGTTTGAATTTTCCTGCTTTTTCTGGAGATTTCCTCCCTCGTGTTTCCACGAGGACAAGCTTTCGCGGGGTGGAACTTGTAAAAATCGCTCACAAACCTGAATTTCGGGTGTCTCTTGCTTTTTATCAGCTCGTAATCTTTTATCATATATTGCCACTTGCTGACATAATTCCTATATAAGGTCTGATCTTTTCTGTTGTCTCTCATAACTCGCCTCCTTCTTTTTTCCTCATAATAGCTCTTATAATACTCTTTTCCACCTCTTTTTTGTCAGCGAATTACTGAACTCTTACAGGAATGACAGGCTTAGGCTGTGTAAGAAAGATGAGTTTTTAAAAAAAATCATAAATTTAACTCCTTTAAATGTTTGTTTATCTTTTTGCGAACGGAAACCAATTCCTTTTCCAAACCTTCAACTTCTTTTTGAACGGTTTTAATGTCAATCTCCTCTTCTTCCTCAAAAGTATCTACATAGCGGGGGATGTTAAGGTTATATTCATTTTCTTGAACCTCTTTTAAATTAGCTAAATAAGCATATTTATCAAGGCTCTTCCTTTTTTTATAAACTTCCGTAATTTTTTTTATATCTTCTGGCCTAAGCTTGTTTTGGTTTTTTCCCTCTTCAAACTCCCGACTGGCGTCAATAAACAAGATGTCTTTTTTCTTTTTGTTTTTATGAAAAATCAGCAAAGAAGCGGGGATGCTTGTTCCAAAGAAAAGATTAGAAGGCAAGCCTATTACCGCATAAACCCTATTTTCTTTTATGAGCGTTGCTCGGATTCGCCCTTCAGCCCCTCCGCGAAAAAGCACTCCGTGAGGGACAACCACTCCCGCTGTTCCCTCTGGCAAAAGACTTTCTACAATGTGAGATATAAAAGCCCAATCCCCCTTGGATTTAGGGGGCATTCCCCGATGAAAACGATCAT
Organism: Oligoflexia bacterium; assembly: GCA_026914095.1. Lineage (GTDB taxonomy): Bacteria > Bdellovibrionota > Bdellovibrionia > Bdellovibrionales > UBA1609 > JACOND01. The sequence continues at coordinate 639 of JAPPIY010000017.1, read as the reverse complement.
AAACATCATTTTGAATATTCTCATACCCCCACTTCTTTTTACTAAATGGAGGATTGGCAATCACCTTGTTAAATTTCATTATAGAATTAGAGTTTTTTTGTAAAAACTGAGGGGACTGGATGGTATCCCCCCATTCAATATAAGACTGCTCTATTTCATGAAGAAACATGTTCATTTTTGCCAAAGCCCAAGTCCCTCCATTGACTTCCTGCCCGTAGAGAGCAAAATTAGAACCCTTGATTTCCTGCCGAGCTTTAATTAAAAGAGAGCCAGACCCACAAGTGGGATCGTAAATTTTATCTCCCTCTTTGGGTTCAATCAGTTTTGCCAATAGCTCTGAGACTTCTGGAGGTGTAAAAAACTCCCCTCCTTTTTTTCCCGCAGAGGCCGCAAAGCTCTTGATAAGATACAAATAAGAGCTTCCAACAATATCTGAATGGCCCAAAAACTGTTTCAACTGAATATCTTTAAAATCGTTGATTAAATGTCTTAGCAGAGCATTTTTGCTTTTAGGTTTCCCTAAAATAGCTTCAGAGTTAAAATCAACATTTCTAAAAACATTATGCAGTTTTAATTTGTTTAGCTCCTCTACATTATGAAAAACACCATTGATAATAGCTCCAATGTTGTCTTTATTTC
>JAPPIY010000296.1 GCA_026914095.1 Oligoflexia bacterium | reverse complement strand
TGGATTATCTCTTCCGCTCCGTATCTCTTTTTTGGCATTTATGACCTCCTCTTTTAACATAGTAACTCTATCTCTTTGGCTCCGTTTTTGCAGGGCAGGTCACCCCAAAGCCTTTATATTTAAAAGCTATCACAAGGTTTTGTGTGGCGTAAATTCTTTTCCCTTATGGCTTAACAGCCTTAAATCCACTTGGCCGGTTTGAATATGGCTGGCTGTTACTAAAACCTCCACTTCATCCCCTAATTGAATCAAATAACCGCTGGTTTTATTTCTAGCATAAAGCTGAAATTCATCTGCCTCCCAAAAACCTTCCATATCCTGATAGCGAACCAGCCCTTCAACAAAAAAAGTTTTTAAGGCTATAAACAAACCAAAATTAGTGACAGAAGAAATAGAGCCTATTAAATTTTCACCCACATATTTTTTTAAAAAACGAGCCGATTTAATATCCTTAATTTTTCGCTCAGCCTGAACAGAGTTTTGCTCTCTAGCGCTGATAAAACCGGCTTGCTTTTCTAATTCTTTTGTAAAATAAGATTTGGCTTTATTTGAAATGCTTTCTCCCGCTAAAGCCTGTTTGATAAATCGATGAATTTTTAGATCGCAGTAACGCCGAATAGGAGAAGTAAAGTGCGTATAAGATTGAAAGTTCAAACCATAGTGCCCCTTATTGAAAGCGCTATAGCGGGCTTGAGGAAGAGACCTTAAAGTTAATTTATGAATAAGAGCTGACTTCTCATGATTTTTGTGTTGATCTAAAAATTGAATAAAATTCTTGCGAGATTGAAATGATTTGGAAAAACCTAAAGTTTTAGAAAACTTTTGTAAAATTTTCAGTTTCTCTGAATCAGGAGATTCATGAATGCGATACATTAACGGCATTTGTTTTCTTTCTAAAAAAGCGCTAACCGCCTTGTTAGCTGAAAGCATAAACTGCTCAATCATTTTGTGAGAGAACAGCCTCCGCTCTCTTAAAATATCTTGAGGCTCTCCTTGTGGATCAACTAAAATTAAAGTTTCTGGAATATCTAAATCAAAGCCCAATTCTTTAATATGCCTCTTAATTAAAATTTGAGCCAAGCCTTGAGCCTGTTTTAAAGATTTTAGATAAGCGCTCTTAGAGGCTGAGTGGGATTGAGAGGATTCTTGATCGGTTGAAAGTTGATCTAAAGTCTCTTGAACTTGTCCATAAGTCAGCCGTTTATGGCTTTTTATGACAGAAGGATACAATTGGGATCGTCTCATCTCTCCTTGAAAGTCAAAATCCATTTCCTGCGCCATAACCAGTCTGTTTTGCCTCTCTTTTAAAGAGCATAAATCGTTGCTCAATTTTTCAGGAAGCATAGGAGAGCAAAAATTAGGAAAGTAAGAGCTGTTTCCTCTCTCAAAAGCGGACTTATCCAACTCCGAATCTTCCCGCACATAATAACTGACATCCGCAATGGCGACATAAAGACGGTAAAAATCTTTATGTCTTTCTACAAAAACAGCATCATCAAAATCTTGAGCCGTTGCTCCATCAATTGTAACAAAAGCTTTTTGCCTTAAGTCTTTTCTATCAGAATAATCTTTTTCTCGGACATTGTCAGGCAGTTGCCCAACCTCTTTTAAAACCGAACTGGGAAATTCAAAAGGAATATCACATTCAGCCATAACTCTCCGGACATCATCTTTAGCTGAAGAGCTGATACAGCCTAAGTTCTCTGACAGCTCCGCTTTAAAAAAAGAATCTTGTTTTAAAAAACGGGATTTTCTTTTAAATGAGCTAACATTTTGGAATTTAATTTTAGCTTTTATATAGTCTCCTTTTTTAACAGGAATTTTTTTTGGATTGGCCAATGGGATAGCTTCAAAAAAAGCCAGGTTATGATTGATAAGACGAGCTTGACCCTTATTCGCCTCAAACACTCCAACAACAAACTTTTTATCTCTTTTTAAAATATTCTTTATAAAACCAAAATAAGAGCGAGAGCCTCCTTTTCTTTTTTGATAAACAAGCACCTCCACCCGATCATTCGTTAAAGCCGAGCCTATTTTAGCTGAAGGGATATAAATATCAGGATGATTTTTATCATCAGGAATTACAAAGCCAAAACCATCAGGATGTCTTTTTAAAATGCCTTCTAACTTGCCTGTTTGAGTTTGTTTCATAAATCTTTAAAGGTTGTCGGGAAAAAGGAAGATCAAATCCCCCTCTTCGGTATAATCTAACCGCTCTCTCAATTCTTTTTCTATAAAATCGGGATCATTTGCTTTTTTTATTTTTTCTTTAAGCTCCTGATTTTTTCCTTCCAAATGTTGAATGCGATTTTGAACCACTCGCAAATCCCGGCTAAAGCGAAGCGCCTGAAATAAAGTCCCGTCCAAAACTAAGTTAATAAACAAGAAGCCCAGACAGAATAAAAACACAAGATAAGGCCGATAGAGAAACTGAGATATAAATTTTTTTATTTCTTTCATAAAAAAGAACTCTCTTTTAAATTAAAAGCGGTTTTTCCTCTAAAAGAATTAGGGCAAAGCTCTTCTTCAATTCTCAGCAAACGGTTGTATTTAGCTGTTCTCTCCCCTCTGGAAACACTGCCTGTTTTAATCTGCTCCGCCCCCCAAGCCACAGACAAATCCGCAATACTGGTATCTTCTGTATCCCCGCTTCTATGAGATAGCACACAGGTCCAGCCGGCGGATCTTGCTTTTAAAACCGCCCACTCTGTTTCTGTGATAGTTCCCACCTGATTGTATTTTACCAGCAGGGAATTGGCTGTTCCCATTTCAATTCCTTTTTCCACCCGATCTTTTTGCGTGACAAACAAATCATCCCCCACCAACTGAACTTTTTTTCCCAACCGCTGTGTCATTTTTTTCCAACCTTCCCAGTCCTCTTCCGCCAAACCATCTTCTATACTGACAATAGGGTAATCCTGAGACCATTTTTCATAAATAAAAATCATCTCCTCAGCGCTCCTTTTCCGCCCTTCAAAAAAATAATGATCCCCTTTATAAAATTCAGAACCAGCGCAATCTAAAGCCAAAGCTATCTTTCCTGTATAAGAGCTTTTTTCTATAGCAGACAAAAGAAAATCAAAAGCCTGAAGGGAAGAGGAAAAATGAGGAGTAAAACCCCCTTC
>JAPPIY010000313.1 GCA_026914095.1 Oligoflexia bacterium | reverse complement strand
TATGTTATTATTAAAAATGTTTAGAAATAACCCGCTTAAGTTGTCATGAACCTTTATCTTTTATTAAAGGCTTTTGATATTTTTTTTAAAAACTTGTGAAAATTTTACAAAATACTGTCTAAAAAATTTACAAGTTGGATTGCAATGCGAAAGACTTGTCTTTTCTTTAGCATTATTTATCTTGAATGTGTTTCATAAATACTTCAACAGCTTAATAAAAGAAACCCATTGTTTATAGATTCAAAATTTTTCAAGATAAAACTAAGCTTTCAAACTTAATGAGAGTTCCGTTTTTACAAACTTTTTATATTCGTGAGACAGTTTCCAATCTTAAACTAATTTTAAAGTAAAATATAACTTTTTTTGGCTAAATATTTAAAATTATTGAAATAAACACAAAGATATGTCATAAAAATCTTATGAAAAAAACAAGCCTGTTTGAATCCCATAAAAATCAAGGGGCGAAATTTATAAACTTTGCCGGCTGGCGTATGCCTTTTTGTTACACCAGCCCCGCTCAAGAGCATCATCAGGCGCGTCAAACGGGAGGGCTTTTTGATGTCTCTCACATGGGGCAAATCCGCATCAAAGGCAAAGACAGCCTTGCCTTTTTAGAAAAACTTCTCCCTTCCAACTTAAAAGCTCTCTTGCCGGGACAAGCTCTTTATTCTGTTTTATGCCTCCCTACAGGCGGGATGATAGACGATCTCATTCTCTATTCCCTTTCTCTTGAAGACTATCTATTATGTGTCAATTCCGCTTATAAAGATAAAGATTTGAAGTGGATCAAGTCACAACATACAAATGAAAAACTGGTGATCCAAGATGAAAGCGACAAATGGGCGCTGATTGCTGTGCAAGGCCCCCACTGCTTTGAATTGTGCCAAAAGCTTTTTCCCTCCATTAACTTCAAACAAATTAAAAAGTTTCATTTCACAGAAGAGGATTCTTGCCTGTTAGCCCGCACAGGCTATACGGGTGAAGAGGGCTTTGAAATTTATATTCCCAATGAAAAAGGGCTGGCTCTATGGGAAAAAATGATATATATAGGGAAAGAATTTGCCATTAGCCCCATAGGCTTAGGGGCCCGGGACACCTTGAGGCTGGAAATGGCTTATTTGCTGTCAGGGCAGGATTTTGACGAAAATAAAAGCCCCTTACAAGCAGGGCTGGATTGGTTAATTAAAAATTCAGAAGATTACATTGGAAAAAAGGCCATTTTAAAGCAAAAAGAGCAGGGAGCTTATTCAAAACTGCAAGCTTTTATTATGGAAACAGCGGCTGCAGTCCCAAGAAAAGGATATTCTATTTATTCTGAGACAGAGAAAGAAGCCATAGGCCAAGTTACAAGCGGGGCAAAATCCCCTAGTTTAGACAAAATGATTGGCTTAGGCTATATAGAGGGAGAAAGAAAAAACTGCTTGATAGACATCCGCGGAGCTAAAATAAAAGCCAATATTGTTTCAAAACCTTTTTTAAAAAGATGACAAAACCCTTATTTTGAGTTAAAAGTTTTTTAAATTGAAAGGAGAGTCCAATGAATGAAGAAACCCCGCGCCGTTTAATTGTGTTTCAAGATAATTATTACTACACCTCTACCCATGAATGGATTTGTATGGATGATAAAAACTCTATCACTATAGGAATCACCTACTATGCTCAAGACAGCTTAGGAGAAATTGTCAGCTGGAAGCTTCCACAAAAAGGACAGTTTTTTGAAAAATCACAAGCTTTTGGCTGGGTTGAAAGCAATAAAAGCGTGAATGATATTTATATGCCGGTGTCAGGTGAAGTGGTTGAAGTGAATTACTCTTTAACTCCCAGCCTTATCAGCGACAAGCCCATGGATGAAGGCTGGCTGATTCGGGTGGAATTTTCTAAAGAAAGCGAGCTGGCCTCTTTATTGACTCCTTCAGCCTATAGAAAACTCATTGAAGACGAGATCAAAAGCCTTGAATAACTATAGCCCGCGTGGCGGAACTGGCAGACGCGCTAGACTTAGGATCTAGTACCTTTTTGGTGTGGGGGTTCGACTCCCTCCGCGGGCACCAAATCCATTAAAATCCTTTATAAACACTGAGGTTTTTTGAAACTTAGAAGTCAATTTTTAGTGATTTTTTAGTGATTTTTTAAAAAAGGTCTAAAACGCCAAAATAATTAGCTGTCTTTAAAAATAAGCTCAGCCGTTTTTTGTCCTGTCTCTGAACTCAAGAGAGCAACAGTTTTCGCATACACTTGAGTTGTCTTCTGTTCTGAATGTCCAAGACTAGCTTGAACAGCTGACAAGTTTTTTGTCGTCATCAAAGCCAAAGTAGCAAAGGTATGACGGCAAATATGAGTCGATCTCCAAGGAAGCTCTAAAGCTATAAAACCCGCATTAAAAGCCGATTGAATAGCATTGTATTTTAAAAGCTCTCCATGCCAGTTTGTAAAAAACAAGTCATTCACAGCTGATTGCTTCATTTCCCTAAGAATATCTTTTAATTTCTGAGGAAGCATAAGAAGTCTTGCTGATCCAGAAGTTTTTGTAACCTCAAGCTAGGCATTTTATTCACTCTATCCCAGCTCACTCACCTTAAAATGCGAATAAAGCCTCTGTCTAAATCAACAGCCGACCACTTTAGCCCGCAAGCTTCACTCACTCTTGCCCCTGTAAGAAGCATAAAACAAGCCAGCCTCCAATAAACAGGATTACTTCTATTTTCCTTTAACCAGCTTACCCATTTTTTAGCGTCTTCTGGCTGGATAAAATAATCCGGCCGTCTGGGCTTAGCTGGTCTAAGAATAGAAAGCTGTTTATGCTTTACTGTTATAGGAACATTAAAGTCTTCATTCAAAAAGTTTTTATACCAGTTTAAAACTGTTTTTAAAACCTTTAAATCTTGAATAAAACTTTTTCGTTTTTTATGTTGAGCGGTTCTCTGGGTTTTCATCCAGTCAATCCATTCTATAATTTTTACTCCTTTAAGCTCTGACATTTTGACTTTAGCTAAAGAGCTTTTATAAAAATAAACAGATTGCAACTCGTATCTTTGAAAAGTGTTTTTCATAAGACGGGTTTTTCCTGCTTCAAAAAACTTATCCAAGCAGGCTTTAAATGACATATTGTCATTAAGGCTGGTTGGACTAAGAG
>JAPPIY010000066.1 GCA_026914095.1 Oligoflexia bacterium | reverse complement strand
GTCATTTTAACAACTTAACCCCTATCATAATGGGCTTAAGTTGTCATGAACCTAACTTTATATCCGCTAGAAGCCGCTTTTTGTTGTAGCCAAACTATAACTAACTATAACCTCTTATAACTTCAAATCACGAAAAGATTTGCAGTTGAGAGCCTTCTTTTGAAGGCTCTTTTTTTATGTGAAAGTTGTTTTAAACCGCCACTTAGACGACATCAGCGACCTCTTATCAGAGGTCGCTGATGATGTTTTTTATACTTTGCACAGTTTAAGAGTTTATTTTCTAATTAAAAAATAGGAAAAGCAACCTTGCTTTTTTCTAAATAATCTCCATACTTATAAGTATCAAAAATAAGGAAGAAATTATAAATAGAAGGGATGAACAGTAGTGTTCATTATTTATTAAATGAAGTTATCAAAAGCTCTTAAATCTTACTCAGAGGTTTTACAAGCAAAATTTAATAATATAAGATCATCTGTAACCGACTCTGATATTAAAGGTAATAAGAACGAACAAATTGTTTCTGATTTTTTAAAAAGTAGTGTTCCTCATTGGTTTGTATCAACTAATTCCCAGATTATAGACTCCTATGATAGCTCCTCAGATGAGCTTGATATATGCGTGTGTAATAACCATCAGTTTTTACTTCAGCCAGAGGGAGGCATTCTAATTGTTGAAGGGGTTGATTTTGTTGTGCAAGTGAAAGCTATATTAACTGATAAGGAACTTGACAGGATAATAAATAGTTGCAAGAAGGTTAAACAATTAAAAAGAAGACATATGAAAAATAGTAAAGTTTATTGTCCAGCAACACGACCTCATTATTGGTTTGATTATGTGCCATATTTCTGTTTTGTATTTTCATCTCAGCTTAAACCAAAAACAATAGCAGAAAAACTTAATGAAAAATTATCTAATATTAGACCAGAACATCAAATAGATGGACTTTGTGTATTAGACAGTGGAGCTTCACTATTTCCAAGAGGTCGATATGGCGATACAAAAGGTAATCGTCCTTCTGGCTGGATTGCTTTAGATACAGGCGAGGAAGCTCTCCTTGAGTTTGCGCGAAACTGTATTGACTTTGTGCCTAGAATTCAATATCCACACCCTCCAATTACAAATTACTTTCCAAAAGAGCCTGCCTACCTAAGTTTTTCTAATTAAGAGATATTTCTTTATTATTCATCTCTTGTATAGTTGCTTCAATATAATAAATCTTCTTCTGAATCTGTGTAAAAGAAGTGAGCAATCTTTTGGAAAGCTTTATAAATAGGTTCAAGTCTATGGTCTTGCTTGTAAAAAGCAGACCTGCCAATCCTATTAGATATATGGAATAATTTACAGAACAGCTTGCAATAACTTCTATGAGGCCAAAATAAAATGAGTCATAATGAAATAGTCAGTTTTATTTGGCAAGTAGCAGAGCTTTTGCGTGGCCCTTATCGTCCCAATCAGTATAAATATGTTATGCTCCCCCTCATAGTATTGCGAAGGCTGGACTGTGTCTTAGAGCCAACGAAAGAAAAGGTTTTAGCAAAAGCAAAAAGCTTAAAGGGCGGTAAAGTTAAAAATATAGAGCTTATTCTAAATAGAACGGCAAATCAAAAGTTTCACAATAAAAGTGAATTTAGCTTTGAAAAATTAAAAGCGGATCCAGATAATATTTCTGCTAATCTCACAAATTTTATGAAAGGCTTTTCTGAAAGAGCTAGAAACATTGTTGATCACTTTGAATTTGAAAAACAGATTTTAAAATTAGAAAAACATAATCTTCTTTATAAGGTCATTTCAAAGTTTTATGAGATAGATTTACACATTGAAAAAGTAGATAATATTCAAATGGGTTATATTTTTGAGGAGCTGATCAGAAGGTTTAATGAGGCCAGCAACGAAGAGGCTGGCGATCATTTTACTCCTCGTGAAGTGATTCGTCTTATGGTGGATTTGCTGTTTAATCCAGATGACAACATTTTAAGTAAAAAAGGAATTATTAAAACCCTTTTTGACCCAGCTTGTGGAACAGGAGGAATGCTTTCTGTTGCCTCAGATTATGTTAGAGAACTCAATCCTCAAGCTCAATTAGAAGTCTTTGGACAAGACTATAATTCGGAAGCCTATGCTATTTGTGGTTCAGATATGATGATAAAGAGAGAAGATATAGACCATATTCAATTTGGCGACAGTTTTACAGAGGATCAATTTCCACAAAAAACTTTTGGTTATATGTTAGCTAACCCTCCCTTTGGAGTGGAATGGAAACCAGAAGAGAATTTTGTAAAAAAGGAACATTCTGAGCAAGGCTTTAGCGGGAGGTTTGGAGCAGGTCTTCCCAGAATAAGTGACGGTTCTTTACTGTTCCTTCAGCACATGATCAGTAAGATGAAAGGATTAAAAGAAGGAGGGACAAGACTGGCTATTGTATTTAATGGCTCTCCTTTATTTACAGGAAGCGCTGGCTCAGGGGAAAGTGAAATACGAAAATGGATTATTGAAAAGGATTGGCTGGAGGCTATTGTAGCTTTACCGGATCAGCTCTTCTATAATACAGGCATTCATACTTATATTTGGATTCTAACAAACAGAAAAGAAAAACATAGAAAAAAGAAAATCCAGCTTATTAACGCTGTCTCTTTTTTTGAAAAAATGAGAAAAAGTCTTGGTAAAAAAAGACATCAAATAACTGAAGAGCAAAAAAATGATATTACAAAACTATATGGCGCTTTTAAAGAGGGAGAGTTTGTTCGTATCTTTGACAGTGAGGATTTTGGCTATTACCGGATCACTGTAGAGCGTCCTTTAAGATTGAACTTTCAAGTCAATGATGAGCGTCTTGGACAATTAAAAGAATCTAAAGCTTTTTTCAATCTTGCCATAAGCAAAAAGAAAAAGAAAATAAAAGAGGCTGAAGAAGAGATAAAGAAAGGTAAAAAACAGCAAGAGAATATTCTTGTTGTTCTTTCCAAATTAAAATCAAAAAACATAATAAAAAATAGAGAAAAATTTGTCAGCTTTTTAAAAGAAGAATTTAAAAAAGCTAATCTTAAAATATCATCAAGTCTTTTTAAAGCTATTTTGCAATCTCTCTCAAAGAGAGATGAAACAGCAGATATTTGCAAAAGTTCTAAAGGGAATCCTGAGCCTG
>JAPPIY010000318.1 GCA_026914095.1 Oligoflexia bacterium | reverse complement strand
GAATAAAAGAGCGGAACAACAACAAAAGACATAAAAAATAAAGACTTGCTTTTTAAGCCTTTGATTAACTTAGAACAACCTCCTTTCATTAAAAAAATGCTGATTAACAAAGAATTTTTAGACATATTCCTTTCTATATCGTTTTTTAGGCTTAATATAGTTTAGCCTACAAGCTGAACCTTATAAATACAAGAATTTTTGTTCATAGAAACAAAAAAAAGCTCCTTAAATAATCAATTTAAAAAGATAACAATTATCTAAAAAGCTATTTCTGAGAGACATCTTTAAAATTATCAAATATTAATATATGAAAAACTGTTTTGCTGTCAGTCTCAAAAATGAGCGTGAGTTTGAACACAATACGGCCAAAGATTGCTTTGTGGAAAAATGCAGGACTGAATTTTAATCCTTTTATTGACAAGTCCCTAGTCAATAAAGCTTCACTGTATCTTAGATGAAATTTTATTTCTAGGGCAACGCTTGTATAGAAAGCAAAGTGAGCAAAGCGGTTTTCTAGCCGCGCAAAGTGTTCGTCCATGCTCTATCAGCCAATGGGAAAAAATAATCCATTTGTTTTTAGGAACCAGTTTTTCCAGCTCTTTTTCTATCTGATGAACATTTTCTGTATTCACAAGCCCCATTCTGTTGGAAAGCCTTTTAACATGAGTATCTACGACAACGCCAGAAGGAATTTGAAAAGCATTTCCCATGACAACATGGGCGGTTTTTCTGCCCACACCGGCTAGCTGTGTCAATTTTTCAAAATTTTTAGGAACTTGTCCCTTATAACTTTTTTCCAAAATTTCACATGATTTCTTTAAATTTCTGGCTTTGTTTCTAAAAAAACCTGTGGATTGAACCTCTTTTTCCAATTCAGAAAGAGAAGCCTTTGCATAGTCTTTCGCTGTTTTATATTTTTTAAAAAGAGTTTTTGTCACTAGATTAACTCGTTTATCTGTACACTGAGCGCTTAATTGAGTGGCGACTAAAAGCTCCAAAGGGTTTTTAAAGTTTAAAGCGCAATGAGCCGAAGGATAATTTTTATTCAATAAGGATAAAATAGATTTTAATCTTCGTTTTCTCTTTTCAAAAGATTCCATAATATTATGAGAAAGATAATTTAAGAAAAGAAATTATAGCTCCACTTCCACTGTTGGCTCAATAGAAGTCCCTGGTTTTTCAGAAGAAGGCTGTCTTTTTTTATCAGATTTCTCTTCTTGAGCTTGTTTAAGCTTTTCCTCTTCCGCTTGTTTCGCTTTTTTCTCTTCCGCTTTTTTGCGCTCTTCCGCCTGCTTATTTTCTTTTAATCGCTTGGCTAAAATCCTCTTCGCCAAATAAGAAGGACTGGCCGTTTTTCCTCTCTCCATTTCTAAAATCAAATAATTAGCCAGCTTTTTTGAAATTTTTAAATTCGCCTCCTTTACATCCATTAAAATTTCCGTGCTTTCTTTAGTGTTAATGGATTGTAAATAAGAAATCGCATTTTCTATCAGATACAAAAGTCCTGTTTGGTAAGAGACAGAGCCTTTTTTAGACTTAAACTCTTTCACAGAGCTTTCCACCACTTCCTTAAAAACAGGCATAAAAGCCCTATGATTAACAATCTCATTTTGAATCATTAAAATTAGAGAAGAGTTTATATTATCTGTATCTGGCCTCATTAACAGGACCTTTAGCCCTTTTTTTAGCTCCAAAATGGCTTCTTCTAAGCCATCTGACGCGAGTTGCTGAGGCGCTTTTTCCCGCGATCGCTTAATAGACTCTGTTACAATAGCCCGCATTTCTTCATAGTCTTTAAGCTTTAAAGTCTTTGCCGTATAGCCAGCGCAAAGCAAAGGACACAAAAATAATAAAATAGCCAAAAATCTCATACCGCTTATTGTAATTAAAATTCCATTAAAAATAAAGAAAAAAATTGCTCTCAAAAAAAAATTGCTATATTCTATGGAAAGTTTAACAACCTTAGGAGGGAAAACATGAAAAACAGTCAAATTATCGCTTTAGTTATAGGCTCCTGCCTTATAACCTTCATCGCTTCAGTTCTATTTGCTATGAATATGGTCACAATTCAGCCAAAGCAATTGGCCAAAATTATAAAAAAAGACCCTGTCATTTTTGTAAATACACTCAAAGAATCTGTGAAACAGGCTGAAAAACAAATGGCTGAAAAAGCTTTAGAAGAGCAATTTAAAAACCCGCTAAAAATTGAAACAAAAGGCCGCGTCACTTTTGGAAAGGAAGAGGCCCCTATCACTATTGTAGAATTTGCTGATTTTCAATGCTTTTACTGCGCCAAAGCCTCTAAAAGCATGAGCGCTTTAAGAGACAAATATGAAGGAAAAGTAAAATTAGTTTATAAAAACTTCCCGCTGAACTTTCATAAATTTGCAAAGCCGGCGGCTGAACATTTTGAAGCTGTCGCTCTCATCAGCCATGACAAAGCTCGTGAGTTTCACGATGAAATTTTTGACAATTTTGATGACTATGCCAAATTAGAGGACAAAACAGAAATCAATAAAGCCCTAAAAAAGATCATCAAAAAAATAGATGTCAATATGAAAGAAGTTAAAGATAACTTAGAGACAGCCAAAAAGACAGTCCAAGCGGATATGGATGAGGCTTTAAAATTAGGAGTTAGGGGAACACCCAGCTTCTTTATCAATGGAATTGACGCAAAAGGCGGCCGATTTGAAACGATCATTGAGAAACTCCTAAAAGAAATAGAAGAGAAAAAATAAAACTCTTATACTGATCGAGTTTGAATTTTCGGGTTCTAGCTAGACTCCCGCTTTCGCGGGAGTGACAGAAAAGAAGAAAAGGCCTTAAAACGAGTTCGGCCCCCGTTTCTACGAAGGCAGGTTTTGAGCGCAATTTGGCGACAGGACGCTTTGTGGCAAAACGCACGTCTGAGATTTAAGGCTTTTATTCCATAAATTTTGTATACTTGATAATATCCTCTTCTTAATTTATCTTACAAAAAGTTATCTAACAAATAACTAACCAATTAGATTTTTTAATTCCATGTCAGTCCGCCCTTCTTTGCAAAATAAACTTCTGAATTGGTTTGAAAAAAATAAAAGAGCTTTACCTTGGAGACAAACCAAAGACCCTTATAAAATATGGGTGTCAGAAGTTATGTTACAGCAAACAACCTGTAAAGC
>JAPPIY010000187.1 GCA_026914095.1 Oligoflexia bacterium | reverse complement strand
TGTCCCGTCTTTATGTATTAACTTCATTTCCAACCCTAAAACAGGCTGACGCATTTCTTTAATCATTTTGTTTAAGGAACAAAAAATAAAAGCCTAAAAACAAATTAAAAACTTTCTTTATTGTATAGCGCATAAACCTTAAGCTTATAGTGTGGAGAAAACCAAACTAGAAAACTTTTAATAAATAGACATTATATACATGGCATGACAATTTGAGCCTTCAAAATAGTCTTTAGAGTTTTTTATTTCCTTATAGCTTAAAAGCTCTTGCTCATTCAACACAATTTCTTTTTCTCCGTCTATTTTTATCACCTTAACTTTATAAGCCTTTTTAGAGTAAGGAAGATAAATATTTAAAGAAGGTGAAGTACGTTTATGACAGGTTTCTGTTCCATCTAAGTCTCTTTCACACCTTAAGTAATCTTCAGCCAAGATATTCCCCTCCTTATCATAAAGCCTAGCCTTTAAATTCTTATTAAAAATAGATTCTTTATCCTGGTTTATATCATAGCAGTAAGACTGTATTTGAAAACGGATGCGATCTTCTTTTCTAACTTCAATATGGCAATATTCCTGAAGATTTTCTCTGCCGCGATTTCTAGACAAGCAATTGTTATATTCTATCATAACTCGTCTCTTTCCTTCCCCTATGTGTTTAGGCTGATACCGAACATCAAACTGTATTTCTTTAATCGGCTCATTCATAAGCTCAGGAGGGGTGGAAATTCCAGACAAATCTGCTTCAAGAGTGGGGCTAATCATAATCTCATCCTTGTTTTCTGTAGAAACAGACGGCCTGTTCGTCTTTTCATAAAAAATATCTCGGCAAGAGATACAAGAAATAAGGGTGAATAACCCAAATAAAAAATCTCATAAAATTATACTATCTTTTTTAATTCAATTCGTCAAATAATAAAAAAGCAAAATCTGTTTCCCTTGTCTCCTTTTTCTTCTCTTTCTGCTTCTTTTTCTTTGGCTTTATAGAAAAAGTCCTAGACAACACCAACTCCTCGGTTTTAGGATTCACCATACTGACCTCAAAGGTTTTGTTGGCATAAACTCTTATTTATATCAAAACCCACTAAAAAAGGCGATAAAGAATTTGGTATCTTTTTATGTGTCCCGTCTTTATGTATCAACTTCATTTCCAGCCCTAAAACAGGCTGATGCGCTTGTTTAATCACTTTGTTTTTATACTTCAACTGAAAGCTCATAAAAGGAGCGCCGCTGTCCTTAGAGATAGACACTGTCTTTAATTTTGTTTTTGTGAGTTCTGTATCAGACAGGATAATCTTTTTTCTTTTAGTGTCATAAAAACCAGAAAATATAACTTGCGGCCTTGTTGGTTTTATGGATCTGGCATCTAAAAAAGGCACCACCTTTCCAGCCACCCCACCTTCTCTTTCTGAAAGAACTTTGAATGTTTTTTGAAGAGTGTCTCTGTCCATCCATACATTATCAATAGGAGATTCGGCATTCATAATACTGAATTTATCTTTAATGAATGTCCAAAAAACCGTTCTTCTGCCCGTAACAATGTCCTTGTATTTGCTCTTTCCCGCTTGCAGGCCAAGTTTGATTTTATATTCATGACATAATTTTTCAGGACTGCCGTTGAACTTTTTACATTGGGATTGTTTTGAATCAGGTAAATAAAAGCCTTTATTATCTTTCTTTCTATAAAACTCTTTTCCTTGACCCAGAGTATGCCCTAACTCATGAGATAAAACTCCTATATTCTTCAGATTTTCACTAACTAAGGCAATATTCCAGCTTCCTCCCCTCCATTCTCTCTTAGAAAAAGATTGTTTCCAGACAGGACTCACAACCAGTCCTCCATAATTTTTCTTATAGTGATAAAAAAAATAATTAGCAGGAACTATAGCCACTATCTTATGAAATCCATATTCTTTCCTCTTCTCTTCCAACTTCTGAATGTCTTTCAACACTCCTCTTGAAACATGTGGGCTATAACTAGGAGGTTTATTATTACACTTTCCTCTGACCCTATCCATTTTGTTATTCTCTGCTGTAAGCTTAGTCCTTAATTCTCTGATAGGAAACATAGCCTCTATGTATTCGGAAACTTCCTTGGATTTGATAAAATCTTCTACAAGCCCCTGAGGGTCAGAAACAGAAAACTTATAACCATTTTTCCTTTTCTTGCATATTTTATCATCTATTGCTGTAAATCCTAAATTTAAAGGATGAACTCTTATAATATTCAGCTCAAAATTCTTTGTTGTTTTACATCCCTTGTAGGTTTTATGATAAAGCTTTACTTTAACTGCCTTTGTTCGTCCCGGCGCTCCTATTCTTTCAGGAAAAGGGATAAATTTATGTTTATCATATAAAACATCATAACCAGTAAAAAAACAGTCTTTCATATTCATTTCCTTCATGATTTGACCGTTAAGAGGGCTATGGAAACATTCTGAAACTTCCATTTCAAATTTATCTTTTATGTTCAAAGATAAATGGAAGGTTTCACTTGGATTTTTAAAATCTCCCAACTCAACCAACACTCCTGCCGGTTTTCTATCCACTAAATCGTAGCTTGTAAAGTGGGGCTTATTAGGGTCTTTTTGAAACTCCTGCTGATCCAAAGGCTCTATTTGCGGAGCCTCTACAGATTGATACACCACAGCGGATATGATTTGAGGCATAGGAATAGGACATTTGCTTTTATTATCTGTATCTCCCGCAAGACTGGCTGAAAGAGCTTTTTCATCGGCTAAGCTTGGTTTTGCATTTTTGTTGGAAGAGCTTGGCTCATCAGATGAATTTTCAGAAGAAGTTTTTAAAATTGTATCACCTGCTTTTTTGTCTGCTGGCTTTTTTCTTGTTTCAGATTTAGAAGTCGTTTTTTGAGACAGACTTTTTGAAATGTCTGTTGTTGTTTGAGAACTTGCCTTTTGACCTACAGTCAAAGGGACAGCAGGTTTAGAACTTCCACCTTGTTTTGTGTCTTTAACCATTTTAGAGTTTTCATCTAGCTTATTATTATCCTGTTTTTTGTCTTCTGTTTCAATCTCTTTAGATTCATCCTCTTTGCTTTTTTCCTCTTCAGATTCTTTGGCTTTTTCTTTATCTTTCTCTGTTTTCTTGTCTTTTCCAGTCTCCTCTTTTACTTGTTCAGACAAATAAGATTTTACTGTCTTCACATC
>JAPPIY010000271.1 GCA_026914095.1 Oligoflexia bacterium | reverse complement strand
ATTTTACTCATTGAAAAGGATAAAAAATTAGCAAATTATTGGTCTCAACAAAATTGGACTGTGTTTTGTGAAGACGCTTTAAAGTTAAATTGGTCTTATTTGCCTAAAAAATTCACGCTTTTTGGAAATCTGCCTTATGAGATTGCCAGTTCTTTGATTGTTAAAATTTCTACAGAAGAGCAAAAGCAATTTTCTAGTATGTTCTTTTTGCTACAAAAAGAAGTGGCGGAAAGGGTGAAAGCTCCTGCCAACTCTAAAAACTATGGCTTGCTTTCTGTCCTCGCTCAAAGTTTTTGGTCTATTTCTACTTTTTTTTCCATTTCCAAAAATGATTTTTATCCAGTTCCTAAAGTGGAGGGACAGTTTTTAGAGTTTACAGCAAAAAAATTGAGCCATTCCATTTCTCCTTATTTATTTTTGAAATTTGTTAAGGGCTGTTTTCAATTTAAAAGAAAAATGCTTTTTAAGCAGTTAAATGTGTCTTCCGCTAAAGCCATTCTTAAAAGTTTGGGGCTTAAACCGACTTGCCGGGCGGAAAATCTGGATTCTCAGGCATTTTTACAGCTTTATATGAAAATAAAGGCTGAAAACCTAGACTTTGGTAGGGAATATTAATTTTTTTTTTTGTAAAAATTAGTCAGGCTGTGTAAAATTTGCCCACTTTCCTATAAATAAAGCCCAAAAATTTCCTTAAAAAGCTTAGAATTTTGATATTTTTAGAAAAATTCCTTTTTTTCCATAAAAAACTGGATTTTTTCAAAAAAACCTGTATTTTATTTGAAAATAAGGATAATTGACAAGTTTTACAATTGTATGAGTTTGTTAAACTCTTCCCTTGAAAAAGACGACAAAGGGTTTAAATGGGAGTTTGTAATTGGTTTTTAAAAGTTTATGAGGAAGTTTATTATGACAAGTTTGAAAGTATTATTTTTACCGTTTTGTTTTTTATATTGTTTTTCCGCAATGGCGGAAGATGTATCTAAGTCTCCATCAGTTACAACAACAAAAGAAGAGCGGACAGCTTTTAAGGACAATTCAGAAACCGTTACAGAAAAACGAAATGTTGATAACATAGATCAAACAATGACAGCCTCGTTTTTAAGCCCTGTTGAATCTAATATTTATTCTGAGGGACTCACATCCAATCGCTTTTTAGAAGTTGGACTAGAATATCCCATCAATTTTGGAGCTAATCTCAGATATTTATTAACAGACAGTGTTTATGTCCGTTTTGGTGTGGGCTTTATGTATCAGTTTTTTTTGGAATCCTTTGAAAAAATAGCGGATTCTTTTGGATACCTGAATGAGGAAGAGGCTAAACTTTTATCGGATACCCTTAAAAATTCTATGTATGTGGATTTTCGCTTAGCTTGGGCTCCTTATTTAAAGTCAGAGGGGGGAGGGCCTTACTTAGAATTAGGTTTTTCTCATTCCCGTTTTGGAAAGGGTGAGTTAAAAGGCATTACTTTAAGCAAGGTGTTGGAAGACGATAGTTTTGATGAGACAGCAAAATATTTGGCTAGAACAAATACTTATAATGCTAACTTTCATGTGGGTTATCAGATTCCCTTTGAAAAGGTGAAGTTAAATTTTGAAATTGGTTTAATTAAAATTCTTCATACAGAGTTATTGGATGAAACTTCTCCAACTGATCCAAAAGCTCTTTCTGAAAGCCAGCAAAAAACATTTCAAGATTTTTTAGAGACAAAAGGCTGGATTTTTCCTACTTTTTCTGGCTGGATCAGCTTTGCTTTTTAAATCAAGCCTTGCTCTAAACCAATCAAAAAAGAATAACATAAAGAATAAAGCTTAAAATATTCAAATTGGCCGGTAGAGCCAAAATGCCCGCTGTCCATATTCATTGTCATTGCAATTAAATTATTGTTTGTTTTATATTCTCTCAATTTGGCGGCCCATTTAACCGGCTCCCAATATTGCACTCTGGGATCATGGTAGCCTGTCTCTATCAGCAAATGGGGATAATTTGTTTTTCGGATATTGTTATAAGGAGAATAAGATTTGATATAATCATAATAAGCCTTTTCGTTGGGATTGCCCCACTCTTCATATTCGCCAGTAGTTAGGGGAATGTGCTCATCCAGCATAGTGGCCAAGCAATCTACAAAAGGAACTCTTGCGACCGCTCCATGAAATAAATCAGGCCTTTCATTTAAAACGGCCCCCATAAGCAGTCCGCCGGCGCTTTCCCCCATAATATAAAGATGTTCAGGGGAGCTATAGGATTTTTCTATTAAATGCTCAGCGCAGGCAATGAAATCTGTAAAAGTGTTTTTTTTCTTTAAAAATTTTCCCTCTTCATACCATAATCTGCCGCGCTCACTGCCACCGCGGATATGAGCTGTGGCATAAATAAACCCTCTATTTAACAGAGATAAAACATAAGGGTTAAACCGAGGGTCTAAACTGTATCCGTAAGAGCCATAGCCATAAAGCAATAAAGGGGTTTTAGTTGTTATTTTTAAATCTTTTTTATAAACTAAGGAGAGCGGTATTTTCACCCCATTGTTAGCTAAAGCGTATTGAGATTCTGTCTTGTAGTTTTCAGAAGAAAAATCACCCGCATATTTCATTTGTCTTTTAAAGTGAAGCTTTTTTTCCTTCCAGTTATAATCATAAGTAATAAGAGGTTTGACAGGAGTTTCAAAAGATAATCTTAAAAAATCAGATCCATACTCTGCATTATGGCCTAACACAACGGAATAAATATCTTCTTTAAAATCCACTGTTTCTAATTGAGATTTTTTTATATTATAAATTTCTATTTTTTGACGGCCTTCTTTTCTGATATTAAGAGCGATAAACTCTTTAAAAACTTCTCCACCTTCGATAAAAACATCCGGACGGTGAGTGATAAGCTCTTCCCATTGAGAGTTGGGGTAGTTGGATTTTTCTTTTGAAATTTTGTTTTCAGAAACTTTCATCAATTTAAAATTAAAGGCCTTGTTTTTATTGGTCAGAATATAAAAGATTCCATCTCCATAATAGACATGATATTCATGCTCTTTTTCTCTGGCGCAAAATAATTTAAAAGTTTGCAAGGGTTGATTGGCTGGCAGGTAGTGGTATTCAGAGCTTAAAGCGCTGTAGGCTGTTATCAAAACCCATGTGTTGCTAAGGGTTTTATTCAAATAGACATTAAACTTTTTATCT
>JAPPIY010000203.1 GCA_026914095.1 Oligoflexia bacterium | reverse complement strand
CACACAGCCGTGAGAAACCGCATACTTCAGCGCTTTGTCTGTCCAAAATTCAAAAGCTAAAGGGCTGATTTCATTTCTAAATTCTTTAAGCGCCTCTAACAAATGATCCTTGTTTTCTAAAGCGATTAAGAAAACCTGCGGATTGTTAGGGGGAGAAACTAAAGATAAAGTGGCTTGAGAGATAAAAGCCAAAGTTCCCTCACTTCCAATAAATAGATCTTTTAAGTGATAGCCCACTGCATTTTTTATTAGAGCTTTTCCCAATTTTAAAATCTCTCCACAGCCTGTCACCACTTCTAAACCCGCTACATATCGCTTGATATTCCCATATTTTAAAACATGCGTTCCGCCCGCATTGGTTGCTATATTGCCTCCGATTTGAGAGGAGCCTTGAGAGGCAAATGACACTGGAAAATAGAGGCCTTTTTCTTTGGCAAATTCTTGCAGGTTTTGAGTGATAAAGCCAGCTTCTACGGTCACTGTTCGATCCCAGGGGTTAAAATCTAAAAGCCGATTCATTTTGTCAAAAGAGACAACAACTTCTTTTTGCAGAGCTGTAGCGCCTCCGCTCAAGCCTGTTCGCCCTCCTGAAGGGACCAGTTTATATTTATATTGTCTAGCCCACTGAACGATATTCTGTAAATCTTGGGCGCTTTTTGGAAATAAGACTAGACTGGCCTTTCCCTTCCACTGTTTGAGCCAGTCATTTCCATATTTTAAAAGATTTTGAGGCTCTTGACTGATTTGATTTTGGCTGAGTTTTAAATGTTTTAAGCTCTCTATTTTTCCAGACAAAATTTTTCCTAAAAATTAAAAAGGAATATCGTCAGCCGCGGCCGATTTGCTTGCCTCTTCTCTGCCGAAAGCAGGCTCGTTGGCATAAGAGGGAGATTCTGTCCTTTTTTCCTGGTTTCCATTGAGAAATAGCACCTGGCTGGCTACAATTTCAGTCGTATATCTTTTTTGGTTTTTATCGTCTTCCCAAGAGCGAGTCTGCAAACGGCCTTCTATATACACTTTTCGCCCTTTAGACAGATATTCCGCGCAAGTTTCCGCCAGCCTTCCCCAAACAACCACTCTATGCCATTCGGTATGCTCTTGCCTTTGCCCCTCTTTATTTGTCCATGCGTTGCTGGTTGCCATATTAAAAAGCGTGATGCTTTGACCGCTTGCCGTTTTCTTTGTTTCAGGGTCAGCTCCTAAGTTCCCTAATAATGTCACTTTATTTACGCCAATCATACAACCTCCTTTATAGTTAAATTGACTTGCGCTCTCTTGTCAGATCTTTCTTAAGAATTGACTAGATTACAAGTGTTAATTAAAAGTAAAGGAGGGCTGAGTCAAGGTTTTATTAAAAGCGTATAAAAAAAAATGAAAAAATTTGGAGAATTATATACTTAGCGCCACATACAACAAGTTTTAAAATGCAGACAAGGCTTAAATTTATAGCATTTTCGTTAAAATTCTCTTTATGTCCTGCAAAAGTTATTTTGGTTAAAGGCCATTATAGCTTAGTTTGTGGTTTTAAGTCTATAGTGATCTTATTTGAATTTTCAGGTTCCAACTAGACTCCTGCCCTCGTTTTCACGAGGACAAGCTTTCGCAGGAGTGACAAAAGAGAGGAAAGCTCAAACAAAATCAGTGTATAATTCCCAGAAATTTATAGAATTAAGGCTCTTTTAGCCCCTTTTTACTGCTGATATTTGTATTAAACAGGGAAGCAGAGTCATTGTAGTCATTTACTGCGGATTGGTATTCTTCAAGCGTTTCTCTCAATTTGAGAAGATCTTTGTTCTGTTGGCTGTTATTAAATTTGTTAAAAGTTTTTGTCAGCTTTATTTCCGTTTTTGTCAATTGTTGTTTATTTTCTATTAAGCTCTTTAAAGATTGCTTTTTTTCCAGCCACTGTGAGTGATTTAAGCCAGCAGAGAGAATGTATTGAGCCAGTTTGTCTCCTTTTTTAGATAATCTTTCTAAAAAAAGCCATTCCTCAGAAATACAGTCTTCTGGTGACAGTTGAGAGCAATCTCTGTTATTTTTGTCTAAAAAGTCATTTAAAGCTTTGTTTGAAACCCCTGAGACAAATAGCTCATTTCCAGCCCAATTAACAGCAGTCACATTTCCTTTTTTGTTGATAATAGGCCCTCCGCTGGCTCCTGAGCTGTCTAAATACATTCTTCTTTGAAAGGACAGAAGATTATTGTCAAAACGGCTGTTGTGGTAAATGAGAGGCGCTCTTATAAAGAGGTTTTTAGGATAGGCTATCAGAAAAAACCTGTATTTTTTGGAGTATGTGGTTTTATTTTCTATAGATAAGTTATGTTTCACAGGGGTTTCACTTTCTAATAAGGCTAAATCATAAACGGCAGAGATTTTTAAAAGTTTCAGTTTATTGAAAATGACACCGTCTGTAGATTTTTTGCTGGCAATAATTTCAGTGTGTTGATTGAGATGATTGTAAATAACATGAAAATTGGTTATAATATATTTTGATCTGGTATGTTTCCCTCCGATATGTTTCGGATTGACAAAAAAACCTGTTCCTTTCTTTAAGCTGACTGTTTGAGTTGTATTTTGTATGTCCATAGCAGAAGGCTGATTTTCTTGACTGTAATTGATGCTAATTTCATTATGCTCAAATTCCAGATAATTGTTAATTTTCCAGACAGCTGATTCGGCTGTTTTAAAAAATGAGGAGTCTATAACGGAAGTTTGCTCTATAGTCTGCTCTTCAATAGATTGCTGTTTTATTTTTCGCTCGTCTGTAGAAGGGAGGACTGTCCGTAATATAAAATCAGATAGCGAGCTTTTCAAATCTTGAGAGCTGCAACTGGTTAAAATAAACACAAAAAACAATAAATGTTTCATAAGTAAATTATCGGAAAATTATCAGGTTTTCATAACCCTTAATTTAAATTTTTTTTGAGAATTTTATGATGTTTATTTATTTTTTTTCGGGAATTTATATTTAACTAGCCAAGACTTTCATCAAGCCTTATATTTAAAGGCCATTATAGGTTTTGTGAAGATTCAAGCGTATAATATCCAAAAAAATTCAAAAATTCGGGAATTAGAGGCTTAACTTCGCATGGCTCCTTTATTTATTTGTTTTTTATCAGCTTTTTCTATTTCTTTTTGTTTTAATTTTATCCTTATTTATTTCCCAGAGAAAT
>JAPPIY010000170.1 GCA_026914095.1 Oligoflexia bacterium | reverse complement strand
AAAATAACCTGCAACCAAACTTCAGGAGGCTGTCTCATTTTTTTTGCCCATTTTACAGCCATTTTAACAGAAGGAAGCCTTCGCCCTTTTTCAAAGTCACATAATTTTTGTTTTGACAGGCTCAACTCCTCAGCCATTCTTGTTTGTGTCCAGCCTGTATCTTCCCTATGAATAAGCAGGAGATCAGCAAAAGTTAAAGGACCATAATCTTTTTCTAACTTGTTTAAATTATATTTAATATTCATGAGCTGTTACCTCCTTAACATTAACAACATTTATCACATGACTTTTGTTATATTTATAAATAACTCTCCATTTATGTCCCAGCCTTACAGAGCGAAATCCTCTCCATTTTCCCTTTAAAGGCTCATCATGGAATCCAGGGATTTTTCTTGTTTCAATAAGCCCTATCATTTCAATATAGACTGCCCACCTTTGTAACCGTTTAATTATATCTTTAGGTGTTTTTTTCAGTTGCTTTTCTGCAACTGAAAAATCCACAATATCCATAATAAAGAAATACCCTAAAAACGGGTATTTTGTCAATAGATTTATTTAAAAAAGAGACATTATTAAAAAACGCTGAGGAATCTGTCAAGCAAAACCTACAGAATTACTACATTTTTCTGAGAATCAATCAAAACATATAGCTTTGCATTCTGTCCATTTGTAATTGTTATGCTCTGAAGGATAGCTCCCACTTAGAGATGATTTCAATGTCCAACTGCCATTTAATGTTCCAGTTAAGCTACAGCCTATATACCCTGTTCCTGGTTCTTCTTGTCCTGATATCATACAAAACAAATGTGTGCCTAGACTCTTGGTTTTATTACAATTTAAAGAGCCTGAAAGATTTAAAATAGGAAAACCTAAACAGAATCACTATATAATTCCCATAGCTTTATGGTTTTAAAAGGATAAAATTTGTAAGAAAAGCAGAATCTATCATTCAAAAGCTTCACAAAAGAGGGAAAAAGATGTGCGTTTTGACACAAAGCGACTTTCAGTCTCTTTGTGGTCAAGGTAAAAGACATCTAGGGGGGCTAGGAATTAGAGTACCTCCAAAAACTCCAGAACAAGAGTTATGCTGACTTGCACAGCCTGTGACTATTCCTGCTCTAATCAGCGGCATGCTACTGCTGTGGCATTTACATCTATTATATAGTCCATCCCTAAAAGTATTTAGTGCACAAGGGATACAATTTGTTCCATTCCATTGGGGTTTATTGTTGGGGCAAGTACAAGGTTCCAGTGCATGTATACTATAATTACTCATACCCTGTCCGCTAGGACAAACACACTGATTTGAGTTGGTGTCCACGAATGCAATATTACCTTTACATCCACATTGATCGCCTATAAACGATTGGTTGTTAGGACACACACATTTTGATTGGCTAGAGGACCAGGTTGATCCTCCATCACAAGCTGATGAAGTAAGACAAACTTTATTTCCACTGCTGTCAAAGCCTTGAAGAACTTTCCCAGCGGGGCAAAGAGCGTTAGATAGGTCTAATCCCGGGGAGGATGAAGAGGAATTGCATTCAAAGTCGCTGTCATTGGCTCCGGTGTGAGTGATAAGCAGAGGGATTTTCACAAGAGAATTAAAGCGAGGCACTCCACTGACAATAGATTGAGAGACTAAAGACAAGGCCCACTTCACAGGAGAGCAGGGAAAAGGCCCTGCGCACTTTTTACAGGCATTCACTCCGCCTGTCTCCTCGCATTTCAATTGAAATTTCACTAGTCCTTCTATTCCATATTTGGATTTGAGTTGATTTTGCTCAGTGGGGATATCGAGGACTGATCCTCCGCCTGTGACTTTAATGACATAGAGATCGGTATCCGATCCGGCGGAGAGCTGGGTTTTAGTTTGGAGGAGAGTTTCTTTGCAGTGTTGAGGCTCATTCATGTAATTTCCGAGGAGAGAGGTTAAGTTAGAGCGTTTGGCTTTTTGTTCTAATTGGCTGATTTGAGAGTCCATGTGTACGAAGAGTTTTGTGAGTCCGATGATGACGATAAGTCCGATGGCGGAGGCGACTAAGACTCCCATGATAGAGAAGCCATTGTGGTTTTTAAGTGGGTTAAGCCTGCTGTGGTTTTGTGTTGGTCGAAGACTGCTGTGTTTTTTTACAAGAGGTTTGAGATTGATTAAAAAGGGAGGTCGTTTTTTAGCTGAATTTTTTAAAAAGGTATGGGGAGGAGGATTGGGTTTTTTTTTAAGATTGAGATAGAAAGAGGAACTTTTATAAAAAAGATTGAGAGGCTGGGATGTGTTGAGAGAGAGGCCGGCGTAAGAGGATGATTTGTTGTATTTTGGAGTGGTAGGTAAGTTGTATTTTGTATAATGAGGCTCTAAGCGGTTTTGTTTTGAGAGATAGAAACTAGAGGGGGGTGTAAGCTTTTGAAATGACTGGGAAAACTGATGCTGGGGGGGGGGGTGATTTTAATAATTTTTTAGAAATTTTATAAATGGAAGAGAGTTGGTTTGGTGTTATCAGCTTATAAAGGCAATCAGATAAAAAAGAAAATGTCTTGAAACTAATAATTTTAAAAAAACTGAGACAGAAAAAAGAGGCTTTATAAGGGGAATGGAGTTTGAGCATTTGCGGAACAGAGCCAGTCCATTTGTAAATATTTTGAGATAAATCTGATAGTTTGTATTGTGTGATGAGTTTGTAAAAGCGATGAAAAAGAGTTGTGGATTTATGTAAGTTGAGAATAAGTTTTGCCGGGCTGTGATTTTTAAACCAGAGCTTTAGTTTTTTGTCAAAAATTTCATAAAAGTTTTTTTGTTTTTCTCTATTTATAATGCTTCTCTCTTTTTTCTTTTCCCGCAAAAACTCTGTTTAATTTGAGTTTTTGCATTGTTTTAAGGAAAAACCTTCACTCTAATGCATATCGGCTAAAAAAATAAAAACTTTAATTTTTTTTGGAATTATTGGGATTATATACTTGACTCCCAAAAAAAGCTCTAAAAGCCTTTAAATATAAGGATTTCAAGGAATTTACTATTCAGCAGAATAGAGATAAAAGCTTGAAGTGCTTAAAGTAGTTTTTTTCAGAGAAAAAGCCACAAAACTTTGAAATTTGGGGAGTCAAGTATATAATTCCCGGAATTATCTAGCTGTAAGGTCTTGCTTTGCATCTGTAAAAAAGCAAGAAAAAAATAATAATTCTGCTAAAGCAGTG
>JAPPIY010000241.1 GCA_026914095.1 Oligoflexia bacterium | reverse complement strand
GTATTATCCATGCAGGATTTGGCCATCTAAATTTGAAAAAACCTTAAATAAAAAATTTTCAGAATTGATTGAAAATTCATGGAGCAATGACAAAACGATAAAAGATCGAAGAAAACATATAAAAACCTCTAGAGAACAAATTATAAAAACTATCTCTGATTTTGATACAATATATAAAAATCACATCCAATCTATTGAAGACAAAATAAAACCAAAAGATCATTATCATTTTCTTACAAAAAGATGAAAAAAATAAGACATCTTCAGACACAATTAAGTTATATCAATAAGTTATCATTTTTTCAGAACCGACTACATAGAAATTTCAAATTAAAAGGCTCAAAACAAATTTATACTGATCCGATTTGAATTTTGAAGCTTTCTTAGAGATTTCCCCCTTGTTTCCATGAGAGCAGGCTTTTGCGGAAATGACTACATACTAAAATTTAAAACTTGAAGCAACCGGTTGCAGTTTAAAGCCAATACAAATTTTTAATTGGTTTTTTTATAAATCATTGCAACATGAAAGAAGCAATTTTTTAGATCTTCTTGCAGTTTGATAAACGGACTGCTTTTTATTTCTTTTGCCGACACCTCTGTTGTTTTAAATTCATAGCTGTCCTTTATAACTAAAGGCTGAATCGATTCTACCTTTCTGTCAGCGTCAAACCACTTGCTTTTGATCAGACAGTTAAAATTTACATTTCCCACCGGTTTTATATTTTTTAACTTTGAAACCATCACTATCTTTCGCTGTTGTCCTAAAAACAAATCAGAAATTCTATTCACAGCTCTAATAAAAAAAACTCTGAGTTCAGAAGGATATGAAAAGAAAAAAATAGATCCCAACTGGCTTTTATAACCGGAAAAAGAATTATTTTTTTTCGCAGTATAAGACACTTTCACAGAAAAATCTTTCACAATTCGGGATTTTAAATCATAACCCCCCACCTTCCATTCTTTGAGTGTGGAAAGATCAACACCAGTTGATTTGATAAAACCATAATCTATACTTTTTTTTGAATTGTTTATCAACGCGCCTGTATAAGAAACAGCCGCCCGGCCCTTAAAGCGCATTGAACCCCTGACTTTTAGAAGATCGTTTTTAGCGAGGCTGAAATCCTGAAAAAGACTCCGCTCCGCTCCTGAACTGCGAAGTTTTGGCGTCCTAAGCATTTTTGAAACCGGCTGTTCCAAAACTAAGGCCGGTCTGTCTGCTATATCCGCAAAAACACCGCGGGAATAGACTGAAAAATTAGTGGGATCCAGCCAAAAAACTTTATTTTTTATTTTAGCATAAACAATGGCGTGATTGAAAGCGGATCGATTAGGCAGAGCATAATCATCAGAACTATGGCGAGTGGAACTGCGGTGTATTAAAGCCACTTGAGCTGTCCAGCCAAGCTGTCTCAATAGAGCCGATAAACTGACCGACATGTCTTTACAATCCCCAAAACCTGTTTTAACTATATCTGACAAAGAGCGCGGGATATATCCTCCATTTATAGAGCGCCAATCCCTCATATATCTAATTTTATCTATCAAAGAGGACATTACAAAATTGATTTGCTCCTCAGAGCCTGTTTTAAACTTTTTGGCTGACTTTAAAATCTTCTGATACAATTTGGGAAGAGGCTCTGAGATTTTATCTTCATACTTTACCGTTAAGGCCTGGACCATTTTAGACCACTTTTTATCACTGGCTACTTCTATAAAAGGAAAAAGCTTAACATTTGAAAAAGCATATTTTTCATCCACTATTTTTTTAAAAAGAGAGCGTTTTAAACGAAGTTTTAATTCATATTTCTGTTGTTTTCCAGAACGAGATCTATAAGAAATTTTAAAAAATTTTTGAGGATCATTGAGCTTATAGTATAAAGGGAGAGCAGATTCTATTTTAAGCTCTGCGTTTGAAAACAAAGCGCCGTCAAAAAACTGCGAGTAAGAGAAGAAGCCCTGATAGGGGGCAATTTTATATTCATAACGATAACGCATATAAACAACAGAACCCACTTCAACCTGAGGAAAAGCAATCAGCGCCTGGCGTATTTGATCAAACCCAGAAGGAGCGGAAGCCAAGGGCTTATCTTCAATAAATTTTGAATCAACGGGAAATGTTTTTCCTTTTGTAATCGTTTTTGCGGAAAGAACTGTAAGCTTTTGAGACTGCTCATTGTATGTTAGTAAAAAATTAATAAAAGAATCAACAGCGGAATCTTTAAGAATTTTTACTTTAAATTCCACCTCTTGCGTGTAAGAGCCGTCTTTTTTAACTTTGAGAACAGAGCGCCACAAATCATAACGAAGAGCCGCTGCCCCTTTATTAGCCCATCGAGCGGATGTAACAGATGAAAAAAAGATTAAAAAGAAAATAAAAAAATGTTTTTTCATCATAGAAACACCAATTTTTTGATCATAAAAATTTTGAAAGAATATTTTTTACGAACCTCAGAGAAATTGAGCTTCTATTTATAACAACTGGCTTCAGTCTAAACGGCTCTCAATTCTTCTCCAACTTGTCTCTTAAATCATTCATCATCCCTTCAAAGCCTTTACTGCGAATAAGAGATTGAAATTCCGACCTCCATGACATAAGCATCCGTATACCTTCAATTCGCACATCATAAATTTTAAATAAACCCTCACTCACCTCTTTAACATAAATGCCAATTTCAATAGGTTTGTTATTCTCTCCCGTATAACTAAAAATCAATAAAGTTTTATTTTTTTTACCGGATTTTTTCCTTATCAATTTAAGAGAATCAATGTTTTTAAGGGATGGAAGTAAGGACAGCACTTGGCTTTCCGTAAAAAGAGCTATAAACTCTTTCAGTTGCGCTGTATCTATTTTTTTCACAGTTCGCCCTAAAACAAAACGAGCCATAACTGGAAAATCAAAATAATTTCCCAATTGTATTAAAAAATTATCGCGTTCTCTGAAATCTTCTTCAAAATCAACGGTTTTTTTAAAGAGAGCTGAAACAAACTCCTCCGGATCTGAAAAAACAGAACCTGCTTGCGCCTTCTGTTCTATAGATAGATTAGAATTTGACTCCCCTGACTCTCTAGAATCAGCTTGAACAAGTCCAATCGGCATAGAAAGAACGGAAATTAAAACCAAATTTATAATTTTTATCATAAAAACCTCCTTATAATTTAAAAGATTAACAAAATATATCCATTTTTCAAGGATTATGT
>JAPPIY010000165.1 GCA_026914095.1 Oligoflexia bacterium | reverse complement strand
CCTCTATCCTAGTCAGTTATTTTTTATGTTAAAAACTTTTAAAAAATAAGCAGGTATTTATCAAGCTTTTTTAAAAAATTTTCATGATTTTTGTAACTGTAAAGGGCCTTCTGCCGTATTTCGAATAAATTTTCTGCTATAATTCGCTTTTGTATGAGTGTTTAAAAAAAATCTGTGTAAGATTTTATAAGGTTTGACATATTGCATTAAATATTTATTTTTGCTTTTTGATCTTTTTGGAAGCTTCTAGTATGAAAAATAAAGAAAAAATCTAATTTTTCGGGGGTTATATAGTGATCCTGTCTAGTTTTCCGGTCTGACTGTTCAGCTTTCCCCCAGAAAGCTGAACTCCCGCGCAAGCGGGAATCTCTAACTAAAAACTGGAAAACTCAAGCCTGATACTATATATTAAAAACTGCAAATAAACCATGACAGCTTTCAAACATAAAGCTTTTGAAGCTCATTATAAGATATATAAAGAATGGCTGTCTAAATGCCCTGTGAAATCATAAAAAAATTATAAATTTGCCTATACTTTTGTTTTAAGGCTTAATTTATGTGGGGTTTTAACTATGTAATTCCTAATTTTTAAGCTTTTTTTTAAATTAAGAGTTTTAAAAATATTTTTTATATGTATTCTTAGAATTGTAATGGCTACGGGATATAGTATGACCCATGTAGGTCATAAAAGAACAATCAATCAAGATTCTCTTTTAGTGGATGAAGAGCTACAGCTGTATGCGGTCGCTGATGGAATGGGAGGGCATAAAGGGGGAGAAATTGCCTCTTCTATATCAATCAAAGCTCTTCAAAGTTATTTAAAGTCAGCTGTCCGAGAGGAGGATTTTTCACCAGAAAAGTATTTGATTCCGGCTTTTCAATCAGCCAACTCACAAGTTTTTGAGAAAAGCCAAGAAAACAACAAAGAGCTGATAGGCATGGGGACAACTTTAGTTGTCTGTATGATATGGAAGAATAAAGCTTTTTTTGGAAATGTGGGAGATTCTAGAGCTTATTTATTTAGGGATTCTTACCTTTGGCGAATCACAGAAGATCATTCCATTATAAACAACCAGCTTAAAAACGGCCTTATTGAGCAAGAGCAAATGCCGTTTCTAGTCAACTCCAATGTCATCACTCGGAGTATAGGTTTTTTTCCAGAAATCCAAGTGGATCTGTTTCAAAAAGACTTGATGGCAAAAGATCAGTTTTTACTATGTTCAGACGGCTTAAATGAGATTTCTGAAGAGGAAATTTGTAAATTGTCCGAAAATTATGCTCCATCGGCTTTGCCAAAACAGTGCGTGAATAAGGTGCTTGACGGAGAGGGAAATGATAATATAACAGTGATAGTTGTAACTCCTTAATAAAAACTTGGGTTTGATTATGAGAAGGAAAACATACTATACATTTCTGTTTGCCAAAAATGACACCTCTAATTTGAAGAAGTTTTCTATTGAGTCTAAGTCCATTTATATGTTTTTAGGAGTTACGGGGCTTTTATTTGGACTGCAAATTATTTTTTTAACAGATTATTTTGGCTTATATGTTGATAAATGGCAAATGTCTAAGCTGAAAAGAGAAAATCAAAAATTGGAGGAAAGATTTAATTCTATAAGCGCTCAATTAAGAGATTTAGAGAAAACAGTTCATCAAGTTAGTGATTTTTCCAAAAAACTTCATCTGATTACAAATTCTGATCCTAGCCAAATCAATTCTTTCAAAATGATCGGTAAAATTCATTCTAACTCTGCGATTATGGCTCTTTCCGCCCATTCTCACTCTACAGAAAGCGTCCGGTTGCCAAGCTCTGTTAAAAAGCATGGAGAATCTACTCCTTTTACAGAAGGAGCTTTAGAACTCCGCGTTGAAAGATTAAAAGGAAAAAGTGAATGGGTGAAACAAGAGGCTTGGACCTTATACACAGACCTTTTAGAAAAGAAAGAGGTTTTAGACAATACACCCAGCATTTTGCCCGTTAAAGGCTGGGTGTCTTCTCATTTTGGTTACAGAAATGAAACTATTTTTGCTGATCATGAGCCTTATTTTCATAGGGGGATAGATGTTGTCTCTGAGGAAGGAAGCCCTGTTTTAGCTTCGGCAGATGGAAAAGTTGTTTGGACGGGTTATGATGAGCATGGATATGGAAATTTAGTTGTTTTAGATCATGGCTATGGTTTGAAGACCTATTATGCTCACCTGTCACAAATTAAAACTAAAATGGGCAAAGCTGTGGAAAAAGGGGAAGTTATAGCTCATGTGGGAAGCACAGGCCGAAGCACAGGCCCTCACCTCCATTATGAAGTGAGAATATTTGGCGAGCCTGTGAATCCAGATAATTATATTTTAGATCAATCTGATCTTTTTGTTTATGGAAATGACCTCTAAACAAACTACAGGGGCCATTAAATCTGTTTTATACTGACAGTCATTCCTTCTTGAGTGGGTATTAAAGCTCCCCGCCAAAGCTCGCTATTGGCCAGTCTTTTGTTAAATTCCCGCATAACTTTTGTTGTCTCTGGTTTAGTATCTCTCTCTGACTCTCCATAAACCGCTCCAAATAGGAAAGTATTATCAGCCACTAATAAAGCCCCTTTTTTTAAGTTCTTCTCCGCCCAGTTTAAATATTTTAGATAAGGCTCTTTATCCGCATCAATAAAAATCATATCAAAAGGGGCTAGAGGCTCCAAAGATTTCAGCTGTTCTAAAGCAGGGCCGCATTGCCAGTTTATTTTTTTAGCGGAAGGAGAGTTGTTTAATATTTCTTGAGACACTTTATGTCTATGGCTGTTATGGTCTATTGTCCAAATTTGCCCCTCTTCAGGCAAGGCTTTTGCTATATGAAAAGTGGAGTAAGCATACAAAGTGCCTATTTCCACTATTTTTTTTGCTTTTGAAATTTTCACAAGAAACTGAAGAATTCTAGCCTCATGCGCTGAAATTTGCATGTGTTGGACAGCTTCCGATTCTACAGCCTGCTGTATTTTCTGCAATAAAGGCTCTTCTAAGCCAAAAGTTTGATCTAAGTAGTCTGTTCGGTTGTTTTTATGTGTTCGGGGCATAATAATTTATTATTCGGTCATCTTAAAACTTGTCAAATGAAAACTTAATCAGTAAGCTATACTAGTTTGGTTTAAATTTTTTCTGGAGATTCCCGCTTTCGCGGGAATTGTAAGTGTTCAATAATTCGCTGACAGAATCATTTTTGAATCCTCTC
>JAPPIY010000336.1 GCA_026914095.1 Oligoflexia bacterium | reverse complement strand
TTTTAAAAAACGAGAAAATAAAGGGAATCAAGTGCAGTCATGTATATAATTCCCACTATCCTTAAATTCAGCTTGACAAAACAGACTCTTTCAGGTTTTATGGCCCCTTTAAAGAGGGCAGAGGCTGTAATAAAGGTTTTTCAGAAATTCTAGGGTTATTTTTTAGAAGAAAAACAGGAAAAATCCCTCTGTTGTGTATAAAACAAAATGGAGGCTGTCCGTCAGCAATCTGCTAATGAAACTATTTATTGTCTTTTTTCTCTTATTTCCTATTTCTTATGGATACAGCCAGTCTTCTGAAACTGAATCTGTTTCTGCTGAGAGCGAGCCATCCAAAAAAGCGCTAATTCTGCTGGAAAATCAGTTAAAGCAATATGTGGATTCTCTTATGTCGGTTCTTCTTGATGAAGACACGCCCAGAAAAAATCAAATGGAGATTTTAGAAGAGCTTAGAACCATTGCTGATATGAACGGACAAATTACAATAGCTTTAAATCAGGTTTCTCAAAGCGGTCTGGAGCAAGATCATATAGACACAAGTAAAGCTGGTATCATGAATGAAAACATAAGTGTATGGGCAAAGAATCAAGCGGAGCTGATAAGAAGAAAGCAGTCCGCTTTAAATGAACTGCAAAAAAGAGATGAGGAATTGGATGAGGATTTTTATGTGAATTTAGCCTTAGACGGCATTGTCATCCTTGGAGGGGGGGTCTTGTTTTTTGTTCCTGCTGTGGGGCCCGCGCTATCTATTCCTTTAACGGCTGGCCGCATAACTCTTACAGGCCAAAGGCTTGGCGCTTTGCTTATGGCTACCGGAGGTCTTAGGAGCGGATGGGACGCTTGGAATTATTTTTTTGAAGAGGAGGAGGGAGTGAGAGTTCTTTCTTTTGTTTCCAATGTGGCTCTCAAGGATGTATTAACAAGGGAGCTATTCAGCATTCTATCTTCAACGAATGAAAGGGAAAGATATTTAGCCTTTAACTTGCTTAGATCTGTTGATGAGGAGACTTTAATAAAGGATATATTAAATGCCATAAAAGATGAGAAAAACTCTGTTGAAGTGAGGAAATCTTCCATAAGGGCGCTAAGAGCCTTTTCAAGCCTAGATGAAAGCCTGAAAAAATCAGCAATGGATGTTTTAAAAGGAGTGATAGACGAGAGCCAGATTCCAACTTTAAGAGAGATATCTGTCAGTGTTTTGGGAGAGATAGGAGAGGGAGAGCTTGAGGTGGCGGAGTATTTGCAGAAAAAAGGGACAAATGAAGATGAAGATGACAAACTAAGACTCATGGCTTTAGCGCAATTAGGCAGAAACCAAGAGTATTTTCTCGCTTCTGTAGTTACTTTAACTAAGTGGTTTGAAGACATAGATAAGATAACTAACCTTTTGAGCGATCCACTGGACATTCCAAACTCTTTTGTTACAGCTCTTTTGCTGGAAAAACAGGAGAGACTGTCGGAGGAGAAGTTAGAGTTAGAGATTCATAAAATAGTTGTAAAATAGTTTATTCGCTTGAACCTATTGGATATTGGATTGAAATTCAGATTTTCTGAGACTTTAATAAGCTGGGATGACAGTCCAGAAACCAAAGATTTATTAAGAAAAGCTTGGGCAAACTCCGCTGAAGACATGGGGCTGTATGTAAAGCAACTGGCTGAAGAGAGCTTGTCTGATGAGAATTATCAGGCTTTTGAGTTTCTTAAAATAGAAATTGAAAAGCTTCTTAAGGATATAGCCAAAAACCCTGAAATTCCACAGGAAATAATCCTTGATGTTATAAAATCAATGGTTAAAGAGCTAAAAAAAGTTTATCCCAATCAAGTTATAGCTGAAAAGCTTGAGAATTTTCTTATTTCTTATGAAAACATGCAGGAAAACATTAAAAATTAAAGATTTTAACAGAAAAACCTTGATTTATTAAAAAAATAACTCTTATAATTTTAGAGAGGTGATCGGATGAGGTTGGTTTTTATTCTTACTTTTCTATTTTTTTCTTCTGTGTTATTTCAAGCTCAAGCTCAAGCTCAAGTTTTAATTGAATATCCTATCAATCAAAATATGGATCAGTTTGATTGGCAGGCTTTTATTGATGAGGAAAATGTTCGAAAACATATAGATTTTAGAAATCGGAGGTTTCATTATTTTGGATCTGATTCTGTCATTACTGGTTTGAATTTAGATAAATTGGATTTAATTAGGCTGGAGATTGAGCTTGATCTCTATAAGCAGGAAAAAAAGCAGGGTTTATCTGGGTATGAGATTCAGCAGGCCGAGGAGGCTATAAAGCTTCATTGGGAGAATGTCAGAGATATAGAGGGTCAGATAAGAGGTTATGCGGGGTTTGAAACGATAACAGGAGAGAAAATTATTATATCAATGGGTGCGGGAAATAGAGAGGATTACCGAAAGGGAGTGTGGGAGCTATATAAAGGCGATCAGGATGTTGTTTTCAACATGGTAGAGAAAAAAGACAAGGCTTTATACGAATCTCTTGGCGGCAATGATGAAGCCTATGCGGGCTTTATTGCCCCTTATGTGGAAAGATATACAGCAAAGATGGGAGGCTTGGCTGAGGAGTATTCCAATTCATTGGGCTTAGCTTATGAGGGCAAAGCCAAACTTAATACAGCTGATGTTGATTATCTGGTGAATATGTATTCGGACAGCCTTAAGATACACAATTGTTTTAAGGAGAATTTTAAGTTCTGGGCCGGGGGAGCAGAGCAGAGAGGTTTGGAAGAGGCTCTTAAAGACTGGCATACCAAGCAAGGTTTATTGGGAATGAATAGTTTTGTAGAGACTTATAAAAACTACAAGGAGGAGTCTAGGTATTTATATGGGAGAAAAATTGATGCGGTTTCTGTGGTGTCAAATGTGTTTCGATTTAAGGAGGCCCCTGAAGAGGTCAGAATGAGAATGATTGATTTTTACAGGAATGATATTTTTAACAATGAAAAGATAAAAGTCTCTAAAGACAATGTCAGCTTGAGAGCTCGTGTAAATGCTTTGATAGGTCTAAATTATATGAATGCCTTAAACGAAGAGGAGAGAAGAATTTTTAATCAAGCATTGGAACAGGGAATCATTGAAAAAAACCCAAATAAAGATTCCTTTGTTGGTTCTATCCTCCTCCGCCCCCTTCCTCCCTAAATCAGAACCCTATATTTTTTGTGGTTCATGACAACTTAAGCGGGTTATTTCTAAACATTTTTAATAATAACATATA
>JAPPIY010000317.1 GCA_026914095.1 Oligoflexia bacterium | reverse complement strand
CGACAGTTTGCAGGCTTTGGAACAGCAGTTTATACGAATCGGATTTGAAGTTACGACTAAAAATAGGATGTTTTAAACGGTACAATAAGCCAAAACCCCACAAAACTGCTCCTATTCATCCCGCCGGTAACCGCTACTAACCGGAGTACCTTGTCAAAATCCTATCAAAAAATTTTTGTGGATTGGCGGAGGTGTTCTTTTTACACTGATAATTGGTCAAGACTAACTATCAGTTTGGTGTAAATAAAATAATGGCAGATACTTTTTGAAAGAAGGAGAAAACGGTTCAAAACCTATCAATCATAAGACAAGCCTCTTTTTACATTCATTTTATAAGCCCTTCTGGCCGGTAAAACAGAAGATAAGACAATCACAAAGAGACTGATTAGAAAAATTTGGAGAATATCAAAAAAACTCCAAGCCCAGGCGATCTCATTGATTTGTTAATCCTGAGACGGGATATAATGACATTGATTTTTCAAAAAAATCAAAATAGCGCAAATATACAGACACAAAATAAGACCTAAAGCAGAGCCAAAAGCGCCTAAAATAAAACCATTCAACAAAAATAGATTTCTAATAGCTGTTCGTTTTATTCCCATAGCTTTTAAAATGCTAATCTCCTTCGTTCTCTTAAAAACTTGAATATATAAAGAGCTGGAGACATTAAATCCAGCCGAAATAATTAAAATAAGCAAAACAAAGAAGATAATTTTTTTATCCGACTCAATAATTTCAAAAAAAGCTCTATCACTGTCTTTCCAAGATTGAATGGAGTAATGAGGGGGGAGCGCCTGTGAAAGCTCCCTCTTTAAAAAAGCCACGCGACTTTTATCTTTAAGCCATAAGCTCATCCCAGAGACCTGGTTAAACCCTAAAATTTGACTGGAGGACAAAGGCATAAGAGCAAAAAAAGAGTTAAACTCATAGCGGCCAAAATCAATGATTCCCGCCAGCTTAAACTGAGCCTGTTTTCTGGAAAGATTCAAACCCTGAGAAACAATAACAGACACTTTTGAGCCTACAGACAAGTTCAGCTCCTCTGCCAATTCAGAGCCTAAAACAACAAAGGTGGAAGAAAAATCCAAATGGCCTTCTATCATTCGGTTTTTTAAGAAAGATAAAGATTTTAACTTCTTATCTTCAATAGCCTCAAAAAAAGCCCCTTTAAAAGACTGGCCTTTAACAATTAAAGCCTCAAAAGATAAAAAGAAAACCGTTTTATCAAAAAAATCTTTATAATCTTCTGTTATCTCCAACAAATCTTCCTTCAAAACCCCATGATCTGACTGAATACGAAGATGTCCTTGTTTATCAACAAGCGCTTTCTCCAAACCAGATGAAAAGCCATTCACAGCTAAAACAGCCACTGTGAGAACAGCCACAGCTAAAATCAAACCAAAAAGGCTGAATAAAGAGCTAAATTGAAAAACTGTTTTTGCGGAAAATAAAACTCTTTTGAGCCATAAAATATAAAATGCCATTTCAACCGATCCTTTTTGAATTATTCACTTTTTATTCCTGTGAAAACAAGAATCTGTTTATAGCAGAAAATTTTAAATACGGCTAGTTAATTATACTTTCCTGTTTAAATTTTGAGGATTCAAATGGATGCCTGCCTTTACCGAAATTAACAAATCTAACTGAAAAATCCATACATTTCCTAATCGGCTCTTCTTAAAAAAGCCGATATAAATAAATTAATATCACCGTCTAAAACCTCTTTAGGAACAGAATGCTCCTTGTTAGTCCTATGATCCTTTACCATTTGATAAGGATGTAAAATATAAGAGCGAATTTGACTTCCCCATTCATTGGCTTTTTTAGAAGATTCTCTTTGCTCCCGCTCTTGATCTTTCTTTTCCAACTCTTTTTTATAAAGAGCGGACTTTAACATTTTCATAGCTTTGTCTTTATTGGCATGCTGGCTTCTCTGGTTTTGACATTGAACCACCAAACCCGTTGGGAGATGCGTAATGCGAACGGCTGAGTCGGTTGTATTTACATGTTGGCCGCCAGCTCCGCTGGAGCGATAAGTGTCTATCTTTAGATTTTCTGTTTTAATATGAATTTCAATATTTTGATCCATTTCAGGCCATGCAAACACAGAAGCAAAGCTAGTATGCCTTCTCGCATTAGAATCAAAAGGGGATACGCGAACTAAACGGTGAACTCCCGACTCTCCTTTTAATAAGCCATAACTATACTCTCCTTTGATTAAAAAAGACACTGATTTAATGCCGGCAGAATCCCCTTCACTCAAAGATAAAAGCTCCATTTTAAAACCCTGCCGTTCTGCCCAGCGAAGATACATCCTATATAAAATTTGCGCCCAGTCTGCGGCCTCTGTTCCGCCAGCCCCCGCATGAATAGACAAATAAGAGTTATTTTTATCGCTTTCCTTGTTTAAAAAACTTTGAGTTTCTTTTTGCTGGAGAGATTGAGACAGTTTTTTTATATCTTCTTTCAGTTGTTTAAAACTGTCTTCATCTTTTTCTTCAGCCAGCATTTCCAACAAGACAAAGTGATCCTCTAAACTTTGATTGAGCTGTTTCCATTCCTCTAAAGTTTTTTCAATATAAGATTTTTCTTGATTGAGAATCTGAGTCTTTTTTAAGTCCTTCCAAATCTCTGGTTGCTCTATCTCTTTATTAATTTCTTGCAATCTTTGCTCTTGTTTGCCCAGATCAAAGACACCTCCTAAGCTCTTCCGCTTTTTGACTCAATTGGTTTAAGCTTTCTTTCAATTCTGCCAGATCAGCTGTTACAAACATTTTCCCTCCTGCTTGAATGATTTGCTATTGTCTCTTTCTATAGCGCTCATACTGATTCTTGTTTGAAAATTCATTAGGCTTGTTCCGTCTTCCCTCAGAAGACCAAACTCTCGCGCAAGCCTGCCTTCATGGAAATGGGAGCACAGCCATTCCCGCTCAGCTTGTCCTCGCGAAAGCAGGGAGCTCCAGAAAAAGCTGAAAAATTCAAACCCAATCAGTATCAACTTTAAAAAACTAACAACTATCTATATCATTTTTTCAATAAATTGCAAGTGTTTTATACTGATCCTGTTTAAAAATCCAGTTTTTTTGATTTTTAGAAGTATACCGATCCTGTTTGAAAATTCCTGTCTGAATGAGATTTCTTCCCCTGTCCTTGTTTTCACGGGGACAGATTTTCGCAAGGGCAGGCTTTCGCAGGAATTGTAAGAGTTCAGTAATTCGCTGACAAAAAAGAGGTGGAAAAGAGTATTA
>JAPPIY010000029.1 GCA_026914095.1 Oligoflexia bacterium | reverse complement strand
GCGGAAAAATGCCAGATTATATGAGGGAAGCTACAGGGGCATCATCTGGTGTTTATGGCCTGATGTTAGCCTTTTTCCTAATTTATGGAAGAAAGCCTGTGCTTCTGAACAAAATTGGTATAAATATTTTCAGATTAAAATACATAAAACTGTTTTACTTTTTTCCATTTTTACTCATTCCGGAGATTTTAGGTCTTATCAAAATGATTAAAAATGGCATGAACAGTGCTATTGGTTATGAAGCTCACTTAGGAGGCATGCTTTTTGGATTGGTTTTTCTTTTACTCTGGAAGTTTTTCCAAAAAAACTCTGAGGTAAAAGTTTCAGAGTAAGTGATAGGCTAATAAAAAAGCTTTTATTTTGGCTCAAAACAATTTAAGTTTTGAATTTCTGAAAATTTGATGAAGAGCCTAAAAGAAATTTTAACACCATTTTTTTATTAACAGATTGTCCAGCTCGCTGATTTTTGTTCTATCTTGGACAGAGCCTTGGGCAAAATGAGGCTTGCCTCCTCCTTTTCCATTGAGCAGAGGAGCAATGTCATTTTTTAAAATAGCTCCTGCTGATAAAACAGAAGGGGCGCTTTTATTAAGATTGACAAAGACAGGATGTTTGCCAGTTTGAGATTCTCCAAACAAAATCAGAATAGACAGTTTTAATTGAGATAAAACAAAATCAGAAAGATCAGAGAGTATCTTTCTATCTTCTAAGGGAAGCTGTAGAACAAGCAGACGGGCTTTTGAATCTTTTATGTTAAACTCTTTCACTTTTTTGTCTAAATTTTCTATGTTCAAATCCTGTTTTTTAATCTCTTTTAATAAATTTTTTAGGTTTTGAATGCCTTGCTCCTTATTTTTAAAAAAATCAAGGGGAAGATTGTTAGACTCTTCACTAGCAGAAGAGCTTTCCTCTGTGAAAACAAGCTCAGAGAAATCATTTGTTTCTTTTATTTTTGGAAGAGGAAGTTTTAAAAAATCTCTTAACTTTAAAATTTGCTGAGCTAAGGGATGAAAGCTTGTTTTAACTTTCGCAAATTTACAGCCGTTTAAATTAAAATTCTTTTCTGATTCTTGAGTGTCCAATTTGACAATTTTTTGCCTTAAAAATTTTAATTCTTTTTCTTTCCGCTCAAAAATTTGTAAAAAAGGATTCTCTTCTTCAATATTCCCTTCCCAGCAGTTTCTTTCATTTGCTATTGTTGTTTTAAAATCCTTATTTTCAGACAATTTTAAAAATTTTCTAAGCTCTTGATTTTGCCTCACTAAAAACTGCTCCCAGGCTTTTAAAGAAGAGCTGGTGTAAGCGGTGATTCTCCTCACTCCTGATCCTAACCCCTCTTCTTTTATAATTTTAAAAGATTCGATCTCAGAGGTGTTTTTAACATGCACCCCTCCGCATAATTCTTTAGAAGTGTCTTTTCCAATTTTTAAAACTCGCGCTTGGCTGGGATAGTTTTCGCCTTTTAAGTAAATGTAGCCTTCTTTTTGAGCCTGCTCAAAAGTTTTATAACTGGGAGATACCTCTTCCGCTTGACTGATAGGCTCTAAAATTTGTTTTTCCACTTCGTTTATTTGTTTTTGAGTGAGGGCTTGAGGATGAGTGAAATCAAATCTTAAAAAATAGGGTTCTATCAAAGAGCCTTTTTGTCTCACAGAATTTCCTAACACCCGCCTTAAAGCGGAGTTTAATAAATGGGTGGCTGTGTGGTGGGATTTTATTCCCTGTCTATAATTTTTATAAACCTCCATTTGACAGTTTTGGTTTTCTTTTAGCTCGCCCTCTAGTATCTTGATCTTCTGCCAAATGAAATTTCCTTCTTTTTGACAGTCTAAAACTTCAGCCTTGCCTGTGTCTGTTTTTAGCAATCCTTTGTCTCCAACAGGCCCCCCCCCTTCCGGATAAAAGCAGGTCTTGTCTAAAACCAGCCAGCCCTCTTTTCTTTCTGTTAAAGCTCCTTTTGAAGAAGGCGCGCCTATATTTTCAGCCCTTTGAACAGAGCCTATGAAAACAATGTTACTTTCTTCTTTGTCTTTTTCATAACCTGTGAAATTTGTTTTTTCTATTTGACTCTGAATGGCAGGAGTGTAACGAGAAGCATATTGTTTTATAAAATATTTTGTCTCTCTATGAGAAACTGCATATTTTTTTGTTTTATGTTTTTGCTTTTCTTCCTGTTTTTTTCTTTCTTTCTTCTTTTTCTCATAACCAGTGAAGTTTATTTTTTCTATTATAGACCAAAAACTTTGAGCGAGGACAGAAAGCATGGCAGGAGCTTTTATTCTTTTCGCCGTTTCCTTTTGCGGTAAAAAGAGCCGACTAGAGACTTGTTTTTGCTCTTCTATAGAATTTTGCTTTTTTTTATGTTTTTCAGCTAGAAGTTTATGCGCGGGTGTTTGCTCTCTAAAGGAATCTTTAATTATCTTTTGATTTTTAGGCTCGGTTATTTCGTCTTTAATGTATTGTTTTATTTCTGGGTCTGAAGGTATAGTCCAGCCCTTCTCTTTAGCAATCAGGCGGGTTAAGTCGGTGGGAAAGCCGTAAGTGTTGTAAAGATGCCAAACCACTTCAGCTGGCAGAAAGGAGTTAGAAAGAGACTCCATGATCTCTTCCCGTTGTTTTTCTTCTTTTCTCAAACTTTCAACAATTTTTTTGGAGGATTTGTCAGGGGATTCCATGATTTCCTCTAGCTGTTTTTCCCCTCCTTTTAAACTGTCAGAAAACTTTTTAGTTTCTCCTTCAATAATAGATTGAATCCGCTTTTTGTCTTCTTTAAGAGAAAGATAAATGTCAGCTATGGGAGCCAGGGTTTCATCTGACTTGAATAAAGAGCCAATCTCACTCATAAGAGATAGAGTTTGACTCACCCCAACTTGCAACAAGTTTTTTTCCGGATGCAGTTTTTGGCTGTAATACAAAGCTCTGCGGATGATTCTCCTTAGGACATAGCTGTCTTTTTCATTTCCCGGAATAACACCGTCAGAAATTAAAAAACAAATCGCTCGGCTGTGATCCGCTAAGACACGAAAAGCCTTTTCCTGCTCGGTTTGATTTTTTTCGTCAAAATCATATTTGCAACCGCTGGCTGACTCCAAGCTTTTGATAATTTCAGAAAAAAGATCGGTATGGTAATTGCTTTTTTTATTTTGTAAAACAGCGCAAAGCCGCTCCAGCCCCATTCCTGTATCTACACAGGGAACAGAAAGTTTCTCTCTCTCGCCGTTTTCTTTATCATAAAATTCCATAAAAACCAGATTCCAGATTTCTGTCATTTGTTCTGGCTGGGGCT
>JAPPIY010000097.1 GCA_026914095.1 Oligoflexia bacterium | reverse complement strand
GTTTAAAAATATGGTTAAAAGCGCATTGATCATTTAAGACAAATGGCTCTCTCTCCAGCCTCCTCTTGACCCTCTCTGTATCCCCTTTATATTGTTGCGTGTATTCCTCTGCCTTGCTTTCATAAATATCTGAAATATATTTAAGAAATAAAAAAGCAAGGATATAATCTTTATAGGAATTGGAATCAATCGTATTTCTAAAAGTGTCACAAGCCGACCATAGCTTGGCATTTAAAGCCTGGACAGTGGTTACTGTGTTGTTTAATTTACTGTTTTCTGTCATCTGATATCTCCTTTATAAAAGTTTGTTCAATATTGCGTTTATTAACCTATTTTTTTTTCTGTCTATTGTATTCTGTATTTCTTTTTCCTGCGATCTTAATTCTAATAAACTAATAATTTTTTTTTGAACAGCCTTATTTGGAAGAGGAATTTTGAGATTCATTAAAACCTCTTTTGAAATAAAAGGTAAATTAGTTCCTTTGAGACATTTTTGGATGTAGGGCTGAATAAAATTCTGGTTTAAAACCCAACAAAGATAACTAGCAAAAATAATGTCAGTTTTTGGGCGTAAGATATAAAAGTGCGCCATTGGCGCTGTATTTTCAAAAGTATCAGAGTATAAAAAGGCTCTAGGGTTTAGCTTTGAAAGATATAATATGTCATTTTTTTGAACTAGATATTTCTTCATAAATTTTATTTGCTTTTCAGGTATGGAAATCTTATCTAAATTCTCTGTCTTTATGTGATACAGTGTGCTGCGAACGGTATCTTTCACCTGTATTAGTTTGTAGTTGCCTCGTAAATCCGGCTGAACCTTTCCCCTAACTTGAAAGCCTGTCTGGATAGGTGTAGTAATGATATTTGATAACTTGACCTGTTTTGATTGAAAATTTAGCATCATAATTCTTTTTATGTAAAAGTAATTTATGCGCAAATTATTGTCAAGAAAAAATGCATAAATAAAAAAATGATATTTTTTACTAAAAAATGGGGTTTTTGGCGGTTCTTTTGAAAAAACTGAAGATAAAAGCTATAAAAAGGTAATTTTTGGCGGTTTTTAATTAAAAGTTGAGCCTTATATGGCTTCTTACTTTCACGAAAGTTTTTTCACAGTGTGTTGGGCTTTCAATTCTCTGGTTTGAAAACTTGTCTCCTCCAGTAAAAGATAATGTGGGACTGATACTGGTGAGTTTCAGCAATTTTAGCAATCGGAGCGCTAAAAAAGTCATAGCATAATGAAATCACTTGCCTTAACGGCTGATTGTATAACATAATGTTTTTGATTTTTAACTAGGAGGTTTTCATGTCTATTATCTTGCCGGAATTGCCTTACAGCAAACAAGCTTTAAGCCCTCATATCTCGGAGGAAACTTTAAATTATCACTATGGGAAACATCACAAAGCCTATGTGGAT
Source organism: Oligoflexia bacterium (assembly GCA_026914095.1). Classification (GTDB taxonomy): domain Bacteria; phylum Bdellovibrionota; class Bdellovibrionia; order Bdellovibrionales; family UBA1609; genus JACOND01. Next base: position 1,879 of record JAPPIY010000097.1, on the reverse strand, counting down.
AAACTCAATGCTCAAATCGCTGGCTCTGATTTAGATAAAGCCAGCTTGGAGGAAATTATAAAATCTTCTCAAGGGGGGACTTTTAATAATTCCGCTCAGGTTTGGAATCACAGCTTTTACTGGAGTTGCTTATCTCCTCAAGGGGGCGGAGCGCCAACAGGAAATGTTTTATCAGCTATTGAAAAGCATTTTACTTCTTTTGAAAATTTTAAGAAAGAGTTTTCAGCCTGCGCTATGGCTCAATTTGGCTCTGGCTGGGCCTGGCTGGTTAAAGAAGGGGATAGTTTAAAAGTCACTTCCACCCCCAATGCAGAGACTCCTTTAACTTCCAACAGTCAAAAAGCCTTGCTGACTTGTGATGTTTGGGAGCATGCCTACTACATTGATTATCGCAATGCTAGAAACTCTTATTTAGAGGCTTTTTGGAATTTAGTGAACTGGGAGTTTGTGAATAAAAACTTGGACGCCTAATGCTTTTAAAAAAAGTAAGAGGCTTTCCCGATCACCTGGAAGAGGACTGTCTAAAATATGATTCTCTCTTGTCTGTTTCTGCTGAGCTTTTAAAAAAATTCAATTTTTCAAGGATCAATCCTCCTGTTTTGGAATATAGCGAGCTGTTTAGCAGAACGCTGGGAGAAGAGTCTGATATTGTAAATAAAGAGATGTACTCCTTTCAAAAAGGAGAAGATAGTTTCACTTTAAGGCCGGAAGGAACTGCCGGCGTTGCCCGAATGTTCATCACTCAAAAACTAGATCAGCAGTTGCCTTTAAGATGGTTCTATTATGGGCCTATGTTTCGCCATGAGAGGCCTCAAAAAGGCAGGTTTCGCCAATTTCACCAACTGGGGGTTGAGCTGTTGGGCGACAAAGGGGAGTTGGCCGATATAGAAATTTTATCTTTGGCCTGGCTCTTGATAAAACAACTCCAATTGGAAAGCAAAGTTTGTTTAGAAATTAACAGTTTGGGCGCTGTAGAGGAGAGAGCGCATTATAAACAGAAGCTGAAAAAGTTTCTCTTAGACTTCAAAAATAAATTAAGCGTGGACAGTCAAATTCGTTTGGATAAAAATCCTTTGAGGATTTGGGATTCTAAAGAAGAGCCAGATCAAGAGATTCTTAAAAAAGCCCCTCTATTAAAGGAGTGTCTAAAATCGTCCAGCTTAAATAAGTATGAGAAAATTAAACAGCTTTTAACTCAGTTTAAAATTCCTTTTAAAGAAAATCACAGACTAGTGAGAGGCTTGGACTATTACAACGATTTGGTTTTTGAATGGACGAGTCAGGATTTAGGCGCTCAATCCGCTTTTTTAGCTGGAGGGCGATATGACGGCTTAATCAGTCAATTAGGAGGAAAAGAGACCTCTGCTATTGGCTGGGCCTTAGGTTTAGAAAGATTAAGTCTTTTGTGTCAGACATTTAAACCAAAGCCTCTTCAACTGGCTTTTATCTCTTCAGGACAATCGGCTCAAGAAAAAGCTTTCCAATTAGCTTATGAACTGAGAGCAGAAGGCTTTTCTGTTTACCATCATTTTTCAGGCAATTTTTCAAAACAAATGAAAAGAGCTGGACAAAAATGTCTTTTTGCTCTTATTTATGGCGAAAAAGAGCATAACAAACAGGAAATTATTTTAAAAAATCTGACACAAGGGGATCAAACTTGTTTGCCTCTTTCCTCTCTACAGTCAGAATTAAAAAAGAAATTCAAGGTTTAATTTTTTACACCCATTAGGAATAGGGTGTTTTTTTTTCCAAAAAGCTGACTTTCTTTGAAAAATCATTATCTTGAGTCAGTTATATAATCTCTAAAATTTTTAACTTTTTAGCTATTTTGTTGTTCTGACCTCCAAAAGCTTTAAAGTTTAGCTATTTTGTTGTTTTG
>JAPPIY010000127.1 GCA_026914095.1 Oligoflexia bacterium | reverse complement strand
AGCTTTCTGCTGAAACCAACAAACAAATAAAAGAAACAAATGAAGGCTTAAAAAAAGCTAAAGAGCTTTTTGAAACTCAATGGGGCAAACTCATGGAAAGTCTTATAGAGGGTGATCTTTTAAAGCTTCTTAATGAACAAGGTATTAAAGTTTTAAATACTCATCCAAATATCAGACATACTGGTGAAAAAGATAGATATGAATATGATATTGTTGCAACTAATGGAAAAGAAATTGTAGTTGTAGAAGTAAAAACCACTTTAAGAGTTAAACATGTTAAATATTTTTTAGAAGATATAAAAAAATTTCCTGTTCGTGTCCCTGATTTTAAGAAGAAAATTATTTATGGAGCTGTAGCTTATTTAAGAGCGGAAGAAGAGGCAGCCAGATACTCTGAAAAGCAAGGTTTATTTGTAATTAGAGCAACTGGAAGCAGCGCCAGCATTATCAACAGAAAAGGCTTTAAACCTAAATCTTTTTCTTAAGATTGAAAAAATCTGAAAAACAGAGAAAAGCATAAAAAATATTTAAATTTACAAATAACATCAATGACTGAACAAGAGTTACAAGCTTTTATAGAAAACCCAGAAAATAAAGAAAGTTTAACTCTTGAATACAAGAAAAAACCAAGATTTAATTGAGATTTTATTAAAAACAACTCTTGTCTAAAAACAAAAGTTATCATAAACTTCAGTCAATTATGCAAGTAATAAAAACGCTGGCTTTTAAATTTCGCCCCGCTAAAGATTTGCTCCTTTTGGATCAAACTCTCCTGCCTAAAAAAAAAGCTTTTATCCCTATTGAAAACCCAAAACATATAACACGGGCTATTAAAGCGCTCAAAGTCAGAGGAGCTAACTTAATTGGCGTAACAGCTGGTTTTAGCTTAGCGCAATACGCCTTTAAAAATCCAAAGGCGAAAAACCTAAAATCTTTAGCCAAGCAACTTAGCTTAGCGAGGCCCACGGCTGTTCATCTCTCCCAAGCGGTTCAAAAAGTCATGAAACAAAAAAGCCCCTCAGCTAAATTAAATCAAGCGATAGCCCTTTACGAAGAAGATAAAAAAGCCTGTGAGTCAATGGCTAAAAAAGCCAGACCTCTGATTAAAACAGGAGACGGAATTTTAACTTATTGCAACACCGGCTGTTTGGCAACAGCAGGAATAGGAACCGCTTTGGGCGCCATCAAACAAGCCTTTCAAGATAAAAAACAAATTCATGTTTTCGTTTGTGAAACCCGCCCTCTCAATCAAGGCTCCCGCCTCACTTTTTGGGAGCTGAATCAAGAAAAAATCCCCTGCTCCTTAATTTGCGATAATATGACAGCCCATCTTATGTCTCAAAAGAAAATACAAAAAGTTTTTGTGGGAGCGGATCGGATTAGCAAAAATGGAGATACGGCCAACAAAATAGGAACTTACAATTTAGCCGTCATAAGCCATCACTTTAAAATTCCTTTTTATGTAGTGGCTCCCTCTAACACGATTGACAGCCAATCTCAAACAGGACAAAAAATCCCCATTGAGCAAAGAGCCGGCAAAGAGATTTCCTCTTATTGGGCGAAACACAAAACAAATATCATAAACCCCAGTTTTGATGTAACTCCCCGTCATTTAATTACAAAAATCATCACTGAAAAAGGATATTATATTGATCGTATTTGAGTCCCCTCCCTTCCGTCACTCCCGCAAAAGCGGGAGTCCAGTCGGAGTAGGAAAATTCAAATCCAATCAGTATATAGTGATCCTGTTTAGGTTTTCCAGTCTGACCGTCACTCCCGCAAAAGCGAGAGTCTAGTTGGAGTAGGAAAATTCAAACCTAATCAGTATATAACTTATAAAGGCTATTTAAAAATTATATTATCATATTTGAATTTTTCAAGTTTTTACAACTAAGATTTGTCTTTTAAGACGGGGAATAAGATACAGTCCCGAATGCTTTTTTGATCGGTTAAGATCATCACCAGTCTTTCAATACCCAAACCCACTCCGCCCGTGGGAGGCATTCCTAGCTCCAGGGCATGAATAAAATTTTCATCTATAGGGTGAGAAACTTCAAAGTTGTTGCTTTCTTTTATGTCAGCGGGATTTGTCAGCGATTCTTTCGGGTGACTTCCACCCTCTTGTTCTCGCGCAGGTCGGCTTTCGCTGGAAGGACTGAATGAGCGCGACTCCTCTTTGACAGAGTCTTCTTTTTTTGACCATCGCTCCTGTTGCTCCAGTCTTTTTCTTTGGTCAATGGGGTCGTTTAACTCTGTGTAGGCGTTCCCTAACTCCATGCCCGCGATATAAGGCTCAAAACGCTCCACCAAGCGAGGAAACTTACTGTTGCGGTGTTTTTTTGTAAGAGGCGAAACAACCAAAGGAAAATCAGTTACAAAAGTGGGATTCCATAAATGCTGTTCAGCTAAAATCTCAAAGGCTAAAACTGTCAACTCCCCTTTTAAATCTTCCTCAACTTTTTTTAAGGGAGGAGCTTCATAATTTAAAGCCTCCTCGTATTTTTGATAATCCCCTTTCGGCTCTAGTTTTTTTACAAAATTAAAAAAATTAGGAAAGCTTATGTTATCTGGATCAAGATATTTTGTGTGTTTTATAACATTTTCTTGCAGTTGTGATCTTTCTAAATTTCCCTTTAAGTTTTTTTGTTTGGACAATTCTTCCAAAATTGGCTTTGAATTTTCTTGTTTTGATAACTCCTCTAAAGCCTCTTTTAGATTTTCATGATTGTTATTTTCTAAAAGGCTGTATTTTTTGACAGCTTCTTTAACTGACAAAGTTTCCCATTTTTCAAAATTCAATTCTTTTCCTTGATATTCAAACTGTAAAGAGCCTTTTATTTTTTGGACAACATGATTGACAAGTTTTTTAAACAGCGTCATCTGATCTTTGTAGTCGGTATAGGCTTGGTAATACTCCATCATGGTAAATTCAGGGTTGTGGGTTCGGTCTATTCCCTCATTTCTAAAGTTTTTTCCAAGCTCATAAACTTTTTCAAAGCCCCCCACTATCAATTTTTTTAAATAAATTTCCGGTGAGATTTTCAGATACATTTTTTTATTGAGCCGTCTAAAATGAGTTTCAAAAGGCTCTGCCACAGCCCCCCCATAGACTGACTGCAACACAGGAGTTTCCACTTCCATAAAGCCCTCTTTGTTCATAAAATTTCTGATCTCTGTTAGCGCTTGAGAGCGGGTTTTAAAAATATCTCTAGATTTTTGATCCATGATCAAATCCATGTAGCGGTAGCGGTATTTAAGCTCTTTGTCCTCTAAGCCATGATATTTTTCCGGCAAAGCCTCTAGGC
>JAPPIY010000206.1 GCA_026914095.1 Oligoflexia bacterium | reverse complement strand
TTAAACACCGTTTTTCATTGATTTTTCTAATCAAAACTCTGAGGTTGCCTGAAAGAAAAAACCGAATCACAAAATTACCCCCCCCCCCCATTTATCAAATAGATTTCTTCTGATTTTTATTTTAAGTCTTTATGTGGCGACAGCCCATATCTTTCTCCCCTCTTTTAATAAAGAGGAGTTTTATTTTCTCTTTCAATGGGATTTATATTCTTTTACGCCACAAAAATTTGCGCATGATTTAACTTGGGATCAAGGGAAGACTTTTTTATTGAGAGATCATAAGGAGCAACTCAGGAATATGGGAATGGGACGAGGTTTTGTATTTCAAACACTGTTAAATAGAAGAAACACGAGACGAATAAAAAAAGACTATAAAGCTTGGTTATTGAGACTATGTCAGTGTGAATCTATACAGTTTGTTAAATTAAAAGGCTCTTTAACCGATCATTTTATTTATAAAAATCCGTTGGAAATAGTGGAATCAATAGAACTGTGAAGCTTTTTTTACAAATTTATTATAGCCTTCTCTTTTGTGTTTTATATAAGCAAGCTTATCGGTTTATTAATTTTATCCAGCCCTTAGAGCCGGACTATATTTTTTTTGCCAAACCTTTGAGTTTTTTTAAACTGCCAGTTGAGATTCACTCTGTGATTTTTTTATTGGCTTTGTTTTTCTGTCTGCTTTCTGTCTTTAGTCATGGAAGAACTTTACGAGTTCTCACTTCTCTTTTTGTGTTGGTCCTTTTTTCTATAATGTATTCTTATGGAAAAATTAGTCATTCCGAACACGCCTTTATTTTATCTAGCGCTTTGGTTTGTTTTTTTAGTGAGAGCAAGAGTTTAAACTCAAGCTGGAATTTCTTTGTTTTGAGGCTGATCCAAGGCTTGGTTTTAAGCCATTATTTTATATCTGGGCTTTGGAAGCTCCGTGAGATGATCTCCTCCCGCTTTGAATTTTCCCTGCAAGAAATCGCCATGGAGTCTATAGCTCATTCATTAGCTGAGCAGAACATACACTTTATCCTTAAGTTTTTGTTGGAGGAGCCCTGGCTATTAAGTTTTGGCTATTTTTGTGTTTTGGTTTTTCAGCTGACAGCTTTAACTCCCATTTTTTTGAATAGATTTTTTAAGCTTTATGGCGCTTTAGCGGTTTTATTTCATCTTTCTACAGGAATATCTGTGATTACCTATTTTGCTTCAACCGTTTTAGGAGTGTTGTTTTTTCTCGTTATAGCAGAAAGTATGAGAAAGTATGAAATTTGAAAGGCTGGTTGTTTATCCGATCAGGTTTGAAATTTCCGTATAGCTTCATCTTCCAAAACTTATAAATAAAAGGCTTAAAATCTCAATCCTGCGGTTTGCCATAAAGCGACCTGTGATCGCATTGTGTTCAAATCCGAACTCGTTTTAAGCCTTTGTATTTATAAGTTTTGGAAAAAAGAGCCTTAAGGATTTAAAACTGGAAAATCTAAAAAAGATTGAATAGCTCTAAAATGGCGTAAACTGGATAGGATTTGGATAACAGCTGTATGTGTTTTCTGTTTTTCATAAAATCGTTTTAAGCTGGACAATCTTAGTTTGTATTTGTTATGTTTTAAACAGTTAAACTATAAGATCAAGATGTTGCAAGACAAACTGCCAAGAGCCAATTTGGATTATTCAGAAGAGCTTTATAACTCTTATTTAAGAGATCCCTCTCAAGTAGAGGATTCTTGGCGCTGGTTTTTTCAAGGTTTGAGCCAAGGTCTAGGTCAAACCATCTCAGCGGATTCTTTAAATAAAGAGTTAAAAGTCTTTCAGCTTTTTAACTGCTATAGAGAGCATGGCAGTTTAAAGGCTAAACTCAATCCTTTAGGAGAGAATGCAAACAAAGGCTTTCCTCAATTAGAAGACTTTGGAATTAAAAAATCCGAGCTTAATCAGATATTTTCTGCCAGTCAGAGTCTTTTTTCTCTGTCAAAACCTTTAAAAGAAGTCGTTGCTTTTTTAGAAGATAAATATTGCGGAACTTTGGCCCTTAAAGTGTCTGCTTGCTCTCCCTCTGTAAAAAAATGGTTTTTTAACGAGTTTGAAAATAAAAGTTTTATTCCTTCTAGGGAAGATAAGATACAATCTTTAAAAAAATTGGCTCAAGCGGAAGGTTTTGAAAACTTTATTCAATTTCATTTTTTGGGAAAAAAGAGATTTTCCTTAGAGGGCTTGGATGCGCTAATACCTATGCTGGACTATCTGTTGAAAAAAGGAACTGCTAAGGAAATGAAAAATCTGGTAATAGGAATGTCCCACAGAGGGCGGCTCAATGTTTTAGTGAATATTTTAAAGCAAAATCCACAGGTGATTTTTTCTGAATTTGAGGGAATTTCTAAAGATCCTATTTTTAACGAAGATCATATCACTTGGGATGTAAAATATCATCTGGGATTTTCTTCAAGAAGAAAAACTCCCAGTGGGGAATGTGATATTTACTTAGCTTATAATCCCAGTCATTTAGAAGCCATTAGTCCTGTTATTTGCGGGCTGAGCCGAGCCGTTCAAAGAGCCAATCAGGATACACAAAAGAGAAAATCGGCTGTTCCTGTCCTGCTCCATGGGGATGCGGCTTTTTGCGGGCAGGGCGTAGTGAGTGAAACTCTTCAGCTCTCCAAGCTCAAAGGCTATACAACAGGGGGCAGTATTCATATTATTTTAAACAATCAGTTGGGTTTTACGACTTTGCCGGAAGAGGGGCGATCGAGTCTGTTTGCCTCAGATTTAGCTCAATCCATCAAAGCGCCTGTTCTTCTTGTGAATGCGGATAACTTGCAGGCTTGTTTGAGAGCTATGGACATTGCTTTTCGCTTTCGCTATGAATTTGGACAAGATGTTTTTATTGACCTTGTGGGTTATAGGAGGCATGGGCATAATGAGGGAGATGAGCCTCAATTCACTCAGCCTGTGATGTATAAAAAAATAAAAAATCACCCCAGTCTTTTAACTCAATACAAAAATCTTTCAATTCAGGAAAATATTTTAAATTCAACAGCTTCAGACAATATCATTCAAAAAGCCAATTCTCATTTAGAGGAAATTTTTCACAAGTTTAAAAATAACCAAAGCCCAATCTCAGAAAAAGATTATCTCGGTTATATTGAAATAGCTCCAAAAAAAAGACTGAAGGAGACAAAAATAAAATCAGAAGTTTTAGAGACAGCTTTAAAACTTATCTCTGAAGAGCCTCAGGAGATTCAGCTGAATCCTAAATTGAAAAGAATTCTAAAAAAAAGACGGCAAAATATTTTGGACAATAAGTTGGATTGGGCCACATGTGAGC
>JAPPIY010000192.1 GCA_026914095.1 Oligoflexia bacterium | reverse complement strand
ACGCCCCAGATGACAGAACGATATGCAAAGCTTGCAAAGATGATTTCAGCGGACACAGCAGAGAAAACAGCAAAGGTTTTTAAGTTGTTTTCTGCTGTTGAAGATAAAATCCGGAGCGAATCACACATAAATCACACATGAAAAAGAATGTAAACAGTAAATTCTGATAAAAAGAGATAAAAAACTTATTATTTGAGGTGTTTTTGGGGTGTATATTTGGTGACTTATAGAGTTATTGGTCGTGGTCGCGATCATTGGCGTCTTGGCCGCTGTTGCCATACCTGCGTATAACAAATACAGAAATGATGCGGCTCAAGCCTCAGCTCAGGCAGAGGCTACAGGGGTAATGAAAGCCTTACAGGCCTGCCAGCTTGTAAGTGATTTAGCTACTTGCTACGACGCAACAGGGACAGTAGCTATGACGCTTTCTAAAGCCTGCACTAACCCTTCAACTCTAACAACAGGGAAAGCTACTGCGGCTGGTTGTATTTATCACCAAGCTTTAACTGATGGTTGCGCTTCGGCTACTGTGGCAGGGGCAGGAGCCACCCTTGAGCATTACTGTATTCAGATAGACACTTCTTCAGGTTTAAGAAATACAACTAACACAGGAGAAAACATGAGTTGTAACAACATGGGGTTATGTATTTAATGTTAGTTAAGGGCAAAGCTTAAGCCTTACAGCTTAATGGCAATTGTGGGCAAAGCTTAAGCCTTACAGCTTAATGGCAATTGTGGGCAAAGCTGGAGCCTCGTTGCCTAATGGCGTTTGGAAAAGCTTAGGGGCAGTTTAAAGTTAAACTGCCCTTGCTTTAAAGCCTTTAAAACCCAGCAACATAAAGGCAACAGCTCCAGCCTAACCAAACTGAACTTAAGTCAGCCAAAGTTAAAACAAAGAAAGGATTGGTAGGTTTATCCAGTCCCTACTTTCAAAAAAACAAAAGGGTCTCTTTCAAAGAGACCCTTTGTTTATCTTCCCCCTTAAAGCCTCAAATAATAAGAAAGCTGATTTGTCCCAGCTTTGAAGGACAAAACCCGAAAGCAAGAGCTTTCATTTAACTAAGCCAATGGTTTATTTTACCTTTTTGAAAGACAAGTCAAATCCTAGCTAATTCCTCCCATGTCCTGCGAAGTCCCTCCATTTCCTGCGTATGCCCAATAATTCACGCGTAAAATCACGCGTTAGAATTTTTTATCAAATTTTCTAATTCTGAAAGAATTTTCTATAAAAATTCTCCATTCTGTGCTATAAAACATTGTTATTGAGAGCTGATATAAAAAGTTAAAAAAAAAGAAAATTATAAAAAAGTATTGAAGTTTTCTTTTAATTGAATCGACAAACAAATAAAGAGGTTTATAAAATGAGTGATAAAAGTCAAAAAGACATGACAATAGAAAAAATGACGGGAGCTGGTTCTGGTCTTGGTCTTATCGGTGGCCTGGGGTATACCTTTGTTTTTGGAAAGATTGGAATAGCTGGAACTTTTACTTTTGGGTTATTACCTATTGTTCCCGCTGTTATAGCAGGAACGGCTATTGGGGCGTGTGCAGGCATAGTCCTAAAGAATAAAGACAAAATAAAAAACCTAATAAAACCAAAATGACATAAAGAAAAATTTACAAATTTAGGATTATTCTTTGCTTTTCTTATAGCTTTTAGTTCTGACTGATCTTGGTTTGCAAATTTTAATCATTGTCAAACAGCTATAAAGGCAACAGCCAAAAACCATCCCATAAAGCTTCAAATTCTGCCTGTGCCCAATAATTCACATGTTGATAATAACACAAAATCAAGCCTATCGCCACTTATAGACCTCAAATCACGCGTTAGTTTTTTATCAAGATTCCTAATCCTGAAAGATTTTTCTATAAAAGCCTTCTTTACTATGCTATTAAAACTTGTTATTGAGAACAATTTGATGTAAAAAGGCTAAAAAACAAAGAAAATTGCAAAAAAAGCCCTGTTATATAGCTTTTTAAAGATTATTAGATTATTATAACACTAAAGGAGATTGAACATGTCAGCTACACCACAAACAAAAGAAATTTGGGATATTATAAAAGAAACCCAAAAAAATATAAAAAATTTATCTGTTGAAACAGATAAACTGAGAGATAGTCAGAAAAAGCTTTCTGCTGAAACCAATAAACAAATAAAAGAAACTAATCAAGGTTTAAAAGAAACAAATGAGGGTTTAAAAAAAGCTAAAGGGCTTTTTGAAACCCAATGGGGCAAACTCATGGAAAGTTTAGTAGAAGGCGATCTTGTAAACATTCTAAATGAAAAAGGTATTGCCGTTAAAAATACTTATATGAATATAAAAAGTAAATTTGAAGAGGATCAATACGAATATGATATTGTAGCAGGTAATGGAGCTGAAAAAGTTGTTGTAGAGGTAAAAACAACTTTAAGAGTAAAACATGTTAAGCAATTCTTGGAAGATATTACAAAATTCAGAGGTCGTCTGTCTGTTTCTAAAAATAAAACTATTTATGGAGCAGTGGCTTATTTAAGAGTGGAAGAAGAAGCAGAAAAATTTGCAGAAAAGAATGGTTTGTTTGTTGTTCGAGCTACAGGAGACAGTGCTAGTATTATAAACAAAAAAGACTTCAAGCCAAAAGTCTATTCTTAATACAATAAAGAGATGAGCATCCTTTCTGATATCCAACAAACAGTAACTAATGATCAAAATAATATAGCTCCTATATTATTAAAATTACGGTTTCTAGCTTCAAAACTTGACAGTGAAGAGTTGGATAGCTGGATTCAATACGAGTCTGAAGGTTATCCAAATAATGTAGATATTCCAAGTTACCGAACAACAGATATTTCTTTTAAAGCTGACTTTGCAGGTCCAGCAGGATCAGGTATTAAAAATGCCCCTATTCCTGATCAGTTAGTAAAAGAAATTGCAGGGGAGCTTGGAATCAAATGGCTTAAATACCAATATAGAAGAAGCATATCCGAGATCGAAAACTTACTTTCTAGATCACAAGGTAGTATATATAAGAATTAGTTCAAGTTTTTATAATTACAATTAGCGCTTTAGAATAAATATTATTTTTTTCTTGCTTTTTTACAGATGTGGGCAGGCGCTGAACAGATTAAAAAGCGCCTGCCCACAGCCTGCCCACCCTGTGAGCAGGCTAAAAGAGTCTTTCCTGTTAATTTCCCTAAGCCTGCCCACACTGAAAGCCTTGTGTTTAAAGTGGTTTTTAAGAGTTTGGATTTTAAAAGGGAGTGTGGAAGTTCCTCTCCGAAACTGTGTCAACCCCCTAAATATGGACAAAATTGACTACCAAGGCGCATCAACAAAAT
>JAPPIY010000262.1 GCA_026914095.1 Oligoflexia bacterium | reverse complement strand
TCATACAGGAAGAATAATTGCTACAATCGGTCCCTTAGAAAGTGATTTAGAGGGGCATATTGTTCACCAAATATCTCAATCAATGAAGATGAATCTTTCTTTTATTGTATTAGGATTGGATCATCTTCAAAGGAATAAATCATTAGACGCAAACTCACTTTCAAAGCATCTGTTTAAATCACAAGTATTTACACCGGCAAGTCATCCAATTATAAAAGAAGGTTTAATTTCATATTTTAATAAAAACTATATTGCCAGTTGTTCAATACTAATACATCAAATTGAATCGGCAATAAGAGAGTTAATTTCAGTAGCTGGAGGAACAATTTATCAGCCCTCTAATAATTCTAGAGAAGGAGGTTTTGAACTGAGAGCTTTAGGAGCTTTATTGAGAGATGAGATATTTACTAAAACTGTTGAAAAATTAAATAACAATATACCAGATTTTTTTAGGATTCTTTTAGTGGATAAACGAGCTTTGAACATCAGAAATTCCATTTATCATGGTCATTTTCCTACTAATTTTCTTAATCAAGGAATTGCTATTCATATCATTCATATATTGCTTATTTTGTCCATTTTGAGGAAAACTGAAAGTTCATCTCAAAATAAATAGCATTCTCTTAAATTTATAATGTCTATTTTTAGCTTTCATCCCACACATGGGATGAATTAGGTGGTTCATCCCACCGACGGTGGGATGAAAAACTGCATTTTTCTGCGTTTATCCCACGCATGGGATGAATTTAGGCTGATTATCCCACCGACGGTGGGGAGATTTCAGCCTCTCTCTTTTCTTTTTTTCTTTTTTCTGAAATGCTCCTGAATCCAAAAACGGAAAAGGAGTTTATGAAATTTTTTAAATTTATTTTTTTGATTTTTTCTTTTTTTATTTTTCCCGCTTGCGAGGATTTATCTTTCAATGATGTGGATATTTTTTCACCAGAAGAACAGCCTGTTCAAGAAATACCTACTCCAAAAGTTGAAAATGAGGAAACTCCTAATGTAGCTGAGGACAAAGAACAAATCTCTGAAGAAGAAACGACTATCGTATCAGAAGATTTAGAGCTTTCCGAAAATTTAGTCATTCAAAACAGAAAAGTTGTTTTGAATATGGTTACAATTCAAACCCTCCAACATGACTTAACAATTTTAGCAGAGGAGTTTGTATCCAATCATTCCTTTATTCGTAATTTCCCAGAGGGGCAAACTGCAAATGATAAAATTGATGGGAGGAACGGAGGCCATGTCTTAGTTGAAGCTAAGATAGCCAAAGGAAGTTTAGGACTTACCTTAAGTGGTGAAAATGGAGGCTATGTTCATAAGAGACCAATATCAAGAAGGGAAAGGGGCAAACTTTCAGGTCGTAATGGTGAAAATGGATATGACGCTGTTTATGATACCTGGTGTAGAGATTTCTATATTCCTTTGGGCTTGGGGATTCTTCCGGGAAAGATTGTTCTTGATAGAGACTGCTGGCAGGAATGTCGTGTTAATCCAACAAGAGGGGGAAACGGAGAAGACGGAAGGCAGGGCTATCCTGGATATGACGGAAAAAAAGGTGGAGACTCTGGTTCATTTTATCTGCAAGCTTTTAACTTATCAGACTTTCATTTAACGGATGTCCAAAAAACAATCGGACTTGGAAGCAGGGGCGGAAGGGGTAGTGCTGGAGGATACGGAGGGGAAAGAGGCAAAAACGGAAGAGATAGAGAAGGTCTTTGCTCTGTTAATTACTCCCGTCCAAAAAGAGGTAGTAAGGGATACAGAGGGAGAAGAGGAAGAGACGGAGCAAACGGCATAGAGGGGAAGGTCTGTCTTGAAAATCTTAACCAAGCTCAAGCAAATATAGATACAGCATCTTTAGAAGTAAATACCAATCAATCTGACAATCAAAAAGTAGAAACAAAGTGCAATGAGACAGACTCAGGCATTATGTGTCGTGAGGTTCTTGTAGAAGGTAGTCCTGATGCAACTTTAAAAAAGGAAGGTGTCGTATGTTATTAAGATTTTTTTTAATAGCCTTGAGTTTTATTTTTATTTTTTCCTCCTGTGCAACTTTCAAATTAAGTAGCAGGGAAAAAATCTATGGCACAACTGCTTTAGGTTTTTCTGGCGGGGCTGTTTATGGATTAACTCGGAAGCAAGCCAAAGGAAAAAATGCTCTGCTATTTGGTTCATCTCTTGGTCTTTTAGCCTCTCTTGTAGGCATTGCTATTTTCAATGAAGAAAAGAAAGCCCGTGAGTTAGAAGATAAGCTCTCTAAGTTGGAAGAAGACCTGGGGCTTATGTATGAAGGGTCAAAGATTAAGTATCTCACTGGTGGAAAAAACTATCTAACTAAAAAAGACATACCAGAAGAAATAAAACCTCATATCTCTTTTGGGGAATGGCATCTTTTTGAACTGGAAAAAAGCCAGCCTGTAGAACGCTGGACTCCTGTTGGAAAAAATAGGCTTGTTAAGAAAAACAAAATGTTTGAGCTGAAAGTCCCAAAGATAAAAGAAAACTAACAAAGGAGGAAAAATGAAAAACAATTTTTTTAAGAAAGTAAGAGGTATAGTTTTTACGCTCTATCTTTTAACTCTCAGTCTTCCCTACTATGCGGTGGCCAGAGATTTTCTTTCCAGTGTAGAAAATGCCAGCAATGAGATAAGACAGATTATCGCTGTTGTGGGAGTCTTGGCTCTTATGATTGCTGGAGTTTGTTTTTATTGGTCAAAGAAACTTGGAATGGAAAAACTATCCGCTGCCATTATCGGAACTGTTGTCTTTGCGACTGCTTCCACAGTTTTTACACTTTTTTATCGAGCATTTAATTAAACATAAGAGGATAAGAAATTTGAGAACCTTTAAGCCTTCAAAAACTCTTAACATCAAGTCAAACTTCTTTGGCCTTACTTTGGATGACTTACTTGGCCTCATGGCTTTTTACACAATCTTTCAACTTGTCTTTACTTTTTTAGGGCTTGAAATTTTATCCATAATTTTAACTTTCTTAGGTGCTCTTTTTCTTATCCCTATTCGTTTGAGATATCGCAGAGGCATTATAAAAGATTACTTTACTTTTCTTTTTCACAAAATTTTTAAAGGGAATTTATTTTAAAATGAAAACTTATGCAGATGAGAAAAATTATTGGATTTCAAGTTCCGGATTCTTAGGGAAAAGTTTTTCTTATTCCACTTTGGATCTGGAGCTTGAAGATAACTTGGAGTTTTTATTTGATAATTTTCTAAAGTCCTTATCCCAAAATGTAAGAATAAAAATCAGTCTCTTTCAGGAACATTCAAGAGAAGTTTCTTTTAAGTCTGCAAGAACGAAA
>JAPPIY010000093.1:2672-3359 GCA_026914095.1 Oligoflexia bacterium | reverse complement strand
TGAGTGAAAGGCTTTAAAGATTTTAACAGAAAAATCTTGATTTATTAAAAAAATAGCTTTTATAATTTTAGAGAGGTGATCGGATGAGGTTGGTTTTTATTTTTCTATTTTTTTCTTCTGTGTTATTTCAGGCTCAAGCTCAGGTTTTAATTGAATATCCTATCAATCAAAATATGGATCAGTTTGATTGGCAAGCTTTTGTCATAAGGAAAATGTCCGAAAACATACAAAAAGGCCAAGAAATAGGGCTGAGCGCAAGCTCTTCCAAAAAGTGAGTTTATAATCAGTGTAACATAATAAAACTTATCGGGGATTTTTAAAAAGAACCCTCAGATCTGAAAAAGCCCTAATAGTTTTTTTGACACAGCAAATAAAAAAGAAAAAAATTAAAAAAATCAATTGCATAAAGGAAAAACTTTGAGTATTATAATAGTAATCTCATAATAAAAAATTACTCCTTAATAAAGTTTTTAGAAAGCTGGCTAGAAATAGCCAGCTTTCTTTTTAATACCTTAGTTTTTAGTGGTCTCAAGCGCATAACTTCCTTTAAAATCAACTGGATAAAAACATTAGGAGAATTTAGATTCTCCATTAAATGAACTAAATTTAAAACAAAAAAACTAAAAACTTTTACAAACATTTTTTTCTGAGCGATAGTCTTTTTGAGTTTTTTGCATTGCCTGATAC
>JAPPIY010000093.1:0-2662 GCA_026914095.1 Oligoflexia bacterium | reverse complement strand
AGATACAGCTGAAAATTAGCGTCTATGAGCCTTGTATCGTTTTTGTCTGGATTCCATTCCCTTTCTCGGTTTCTTGGAGACAGATCCTATTGAAAATTTCACTTAAGCCTTGCAATTTTATAAAAACTTGTTATGATTTTTTACTGCTAATCCAATTTTAACTAAAAGGAGGAACAATTATGTTAGGTGTTGGAGATCAAATTCCTGAGTTTAACCTCAAGGCGGTTATACCCGGTTCAAAAGACTTTAAAGACATCAGTCACGAGACTTATAAGGGGAAATGGATCGTGCTTTTTTTCTACCCTAAAGACTTTACCTTTGTATGTCCTACAGAGCTTAAAGGCTTTAGCGATATGAATAAAGACTTTCAGGAAAGGGAGGCTCAAGTTTTAACAGCTTCTGTCGATTCTGAATTTGTTCATCTAGCTTGGAGGGACAGTGATTCTGATTTAAAAAATTTGCAGATTCCTATGCTTTCTGACATAAAAAGAGAAATGTCAGCCAGTTTAGGCATTTTAGATATAAACGAAGGGGTTTCTCAAAGAGCCACTTTCATTATAGATCCTGAAGGTGTGATTCGCTTTGTTTATGTTACAGATTTGAGTGTAGGCCGTAGCCCTAAGGAAGTGTTGAGAGTTTTAGACGCTCTTCAAACAGATGAGCTTTGCCCCTGCAATTGGGAAAAAGGCCAAAAAACACTATCTTAAAGAAAAAGGATATTTCAGCCCTGTGAAAGCAGGGCTGATTCCTCAACAGATTTTTAGGAGCTGTCATGTCATTAGAAAATATCAAACAAGCCCTCCCCGACTATGCTAAGGATTTGAGAATCAATTTGGATAATGTTTTGAATCCGGAAAATTCTGTCGGTTTAACGGAAAAACAAATTTTTGGCTCTAGTTTAAGCGTAGCTATGGCTGTTAAAAACTCTTTTTTAACAAAAAACTTATTGCAGGTCAGTCAGAATATTTTATCTGAACAAGACATTAAAGGGATTAAAACAGCGGTCAGCCTCATGGGGATGAACAATGTCTATTACAGAAGCCTTCACTTGGCGGAAGAGGAAGACTTAGCCAAAAGGCCGGCGGGCTTAAGGATGACTATGATGTTAAAACATGGAATCGCTCAAAATGACTTTGAAATTTACTCTTTAGCTGTTTCTTGTCTGTCAGGCTGTGGAATGTGCATTAAAAGCCACTCGTCAAAACTCAAGAAAGAGGGATTGTCTTTATCTGCTATACAATCAGTTATAAAAATATCGGCTGTGATTCAAGGTTGCAATCAAAGTTTGAATTTGGATTGAAGTTGTTTTTTAATTAAAAAATCATTAAATGCTTCAATGTTATTCTTATTTTCAAAGTGAGTCATTTAATTGTGTAAAAAATCTTTAAAAATTTTCTAAAATCTGCATAAATAACAGCCTTCTTTTAAAACACAGGGAAAGATAATCGGGCAGAACCTAAAAACAGCTTGAAAGCCTTGTAAATAAAGGGTTTTAATGGGAAATCTACACAATTAAGTGAGCCATTATACTTGCTTTTCAAAAAAAGATTTAAGTATTCTGCTCAAATCTATGTTTTTATATCTCTTTATATACCTTAGAGAAGAAAACAAAAACCCTCCTGTGCCACAAGCTGGGTCAATAATTTTTTCATTTTTCTGAGGTTGAATAATTTCTACACAAGTATTTACTATCGGATCTAGAGTAAAAAATTGACCTCTTCCTTCTCTTGAATAACGGCTAATAAACTTTTGAAATGCTAATCCACTTTCATCAGCTTCAGAATCTTTAAAAGTTATATCTTGTAATTTTTTTATGGAAAAAGCAAGAAAGTATATACTTAATTTCAATATATCGTTTTGATCAAAATAAGATGATACATTTGCTTAGTGTTCATAAATAATTGGTCAATCCTATCAAAAAATATTTTTTGTGTTCTTTTAGAGTTTATATTTGAAAACTCTGTTTTTGAAATATAAAATGAGGCTTTTTCTTTTGCAAAATTGATTTTTTTGTTTTTCTCGCATACTTTTTAGATTTCATTGGTCGTTGTTGCGATCATCGGTGTCTTGGCCGCGATGGCTATCCCGGCGTATAATGGATACCGAAACACGGCGGCTCAAAATGCGGCTCAGTCTGAAGGCTCAGAGGTTATGAAAGCCTTGCAAGGCTTGTTCCGTAAAAACAGTAGCTACTTGTTATACAGCATTGTAGACGGCACGCTTTCTAAAAGCTGTGCGGTTTCTGCTTTAACAGGTGCAGCTACAGCTGTTGGCTGTAATTTGAAAAATTTAGGTACTAATGGTTGTGCTTCCGCTCATGTACAAGGTGTTGGAACCCTTAAACACTTTTGCGTCCAAGTTAATACTTCTACAGGTCAAACAGTAACCGGTGCTTCTGTAGGAGCAGGAAAAACTTGTGGTTCGATGGGACTTTGCATTTAATGTCAGTTATTGGCAAAGCTTAAGCCTTTCAGCTTAACAGCCTTCACGGCTTAAAAGTTAAGCGTGTTGCTTAGGAATTTTGGAAAAGTTTAGGGGCAGTTTAAAGTTAAACTGCCCTTACTTTAAAGACTTCAAAACCTAGCAATTTAAAGGCAAAAGCCTAACCGATTGAACTAAAGAAAATCAAAGTTAAACAAAGGAAGGGCTGGTTGGTTTATCC
>JAPPIY010000182.1 GCA_026914095.1 Oligoflexia bacterium | reverse complement strand
TTCACAGAGTGAACAATTTTTTTAAAATCGGCATGATCTTGCAAATAAAGCCATATTGTATAGGGTTCCGCCACCTCATCAAAAACAGAGATTTTTCCTTTTTTTATGAGGTCAATAACTTCATCTTTAAAAAAAGGGCCTAAAATATGCCCTGAAGAGCGAATTAAAAATCTTTTATCTTCTGAAGACATTAAACTCCTTTTATTATAATGAAAATTTTATAGCTTTGTCCATGCTGTGTCAGTGTTTAAAGCGCCTTTGCCCTGTTAAAATCATATTTAATTGCAATTTAGAGCTTTTTTCAAGGATATCTTGATCTTTAATAGAGCCGCCGGGCTGTATAATCCAGCGGACTCCCCCTTTAAAAGCCAATTCTATGGAGTCAGGAAAGGGGAAAAAGGCATCACTGGCTAAAATTAAGTCTTTTTTTTCCTGCGGATGAAATCTATCTCTTCGGGTTAAAGCCAAGCTGACTGAATCAATACGATTCACCTGCCCCATTCCCAGCCCTAGAGACTGCCCTTTTTTTACAATAGCTATAGCATTGCTTTTTAGATGAGAGCAGACTTTCCATGCAAAAAGGATGTCTCGCTTAACCTCAGGAGAGGGAGTTTCGCCAAGGATTTGCCAATTTTTAGGCCAAGTTTTGTCTGCTTTATCTTTGTCTTGCAGTAAAAAACCTCCTGTGACTTCTCTCAGTGAGTGTTGAGTCAAGGAGTGAGAGAGCATGTCAGACCATTTTAAAACTCGGAGCCTTTTTTTGTTTTGTAAAATATCTAAGGCTACTCTTGAAAAATCAGGAGCGATAAGGCCTTCTAAAAAGATATTTGTAAGCTGTTCCGCGCATGATTTGTCAAGGGCTTGGTTGAAGGCCAAAAGCCCGCCAAAAACACTTATAGGGTCTGCTTTTAGGGCTTTCTCAAGGCAAACTGAAATTTTATCTCCAATCGCTACTCCACAGGGATTATTGTGTTTGACAGCCGTTACGCAAGGCTCTTCAAAATCTCTTACAGTTTGAACAGCTGTTTCAAAATCTAAGATATTATTATAAGAAAGCTCTTTTCCTTGGATAACCTGAGCGGAGTGCAGTCCTATTTCTGCTGTTTTAAACCAGCTGGCTTGCTGATGAGGGTTTTCTCCATAACGCAATTTTTTAAAAAAACTTCCATTAAGAGAAAGCTTTTTCTCAGTTGCGCTCTGCTCTTTTTTATTTAAACTTTCAGCAATGGCAGAGTCATATTGAGCCAGTCTTTTAAATGCTTTAACCGCCAGCTGTTTCCTCATTTTTAAATTGGCTCCTTTTTGCGCTTTTGGATAGTCATTCGGATCACAAATCGTTGTGATTCGGGGATAATTTTTTGCTCCCGCTCTCAAAAGACTGGGGCCTCCCACATCAATCCATTCCAGCTTGTCTTTGTCCTCTAATTGTAAGGCTTGTGTTTCAAAGGGGTAGAGATTCACAATGAGAAGGTGAAAGGTTTGTATTTTGTAGTTTTTCTGAGCCTCTTGATCTTCTTTCACTTTATCACGGGCCAAAAGAGGTATAAAAATAAAAGGGTGGAGGGTTTTAACACGCCCTGACAGCGCTTCAGGGAAAGAAGTTAAATCTTGGACTTCTTGAACTTTAAAATTTTTAGATTTTAAAAATTTTGCTGTTCCGCCCGTAGAAACCAGCTCTAAGCCCTGTTCAACTAAAGGCTTTAAAAACTCTTCCAAGCCAGTTTTATCTGAAACGCTGATTAAAGCTCTTTTATACATAATTTTACTAACTTTTTAAATATACAGATCTTGTTTTAAAATTTGGCTCATAACTGGCTTAACTAGTCATGAACCTAGAATTTTATCTCAACTTGTTCTGTTTCCCCCCGGAAGGCAGAATTTCCATAAGTCTGTCCGCGTGGAAACAGAAGCAAGAAGGGAGAAATCTCCAGAAAAAACTTCAAAATTCAAACCCAATCTGTATAACTCTATATTTCAATTGTACATTTTTTAATTCTTTTCCGTTTTTAATGCATTATATCAATTCTCTTTTTTTCGGATTTTCTCTTTCCCTTTTCTCTTAAGTTTTGACTGCTGGTTTTTTTACACTGATCCTGTTTGGATTTTCTGGTCTGACTTGCTTAGCCTTCCCCCAGAAGGCTAAGCTCCCGCGTAAGCGGGAATCTCTCACTAAAACAGGAAAACTCAAAACTGATCACTCTATACTTGCCTCTGCATTATTCCTTTTTTTAGAGGCTATTTCTATTTAGTTTTAATATTTTATCTTCATTTATTTCCCAGCAGGCGCCCGCTCAAAACTTTTTATTTCCTTAGTTTGAAAGCTCTTTAAGCTTAGTCATGCATATATAATTTTTAAAACTTCAAACAAGATCAGTGTAACTGGCCATTATGGGAAAGAGCTGAAAGTCAATCTGTTCTATTCAAAGCCGTCTTTTTGTTTTATAATGCTTTATTATGTTTGACTATAAAGATCAAATGTCACTGAGTTTATCTAGTGGAGCGGGAGGGGATGGAGCTATGAGTTTTTTCCGAACAAGAAAAAATCCCAGAGGAGGCCCTGACGGCGGAGATGGGGGCCGAGGGGGGGCTGTTATTTTTGTTTCTTCTAATAAATTAAGCGGTTTTGAGCCTTTGAAAAAAATTAAAAAATATAAGGCAGGCTCAGGAGGCAAGGGAGGAAAGCAACTTAAAACAGGAAAAACGGGAGCAGATATTAGCTTAGAGTTGCCAATAGGGACACTTGTTCGGAATGCTCAAGGCCAAATTCTCAAGGATTTTGTAACAGCTAGGCAAGAGGTTTTTTTAGAAGGGGGGCGAGGAGGCCGGGGCAATGCTTTTTTTAAAACAAGCTTAAACCAAGCCCCTAGAAAATTTCAAAAGGGGGAAAAAGGAAAAAGCCAACAGGTTATTTTAGAGTTAAAGCCCTTGGTTGATGTAGCCATTATTGGAAAAGTCAATACGGGAAAGTCTTCTTTTTTTAATTTAGTTACAAAAGCCAAATCTAAAGTGGCTGTTTATCCCTACACAACTTTAGCTCCGCATATCGGCCAGCTCAAGCCTTTTTCTAAATCTTGTTTTTTAATGGATATTCCTGGTTTAGAGCGAGGGGCTGGCAAAAATATTTTTAAAGGCCTTTCTTTTTTAAGAAGCCTTCAACGAGCCAAGCTGTTGCTGAATTTTATTGATAGCTGTAGCGACAGCCCTTTAGAGGATCTATTGGAAATCGATCAAGAGTTGCAAGCTTTTGATAAAAAATATTCGGAAAATTATTTTCAAAAATTAAAACAAAAGCCCATTTTTTATGTCTTAACTAAAACGGATAAGCTTTCTTCAAAAAGAGCTTTGGCAACGGTTGTAAAAAAAATTACATTCGGGAAAAATCAAAAAATTATTTTGTTTTCA
>JAPPIY010000125.1 GCA_026914095.1 Oligoflexia bacterium | reverse complement strand
GCTTTGAATTGAAAAGATTTTTTTAATTGAAGGCTGAAAAACCTCTTAGACTGAATATTGGCAAAAGCTTTGGATTTGGTTTTGATATTGGAATGACTCACCAAATTTTTAACTTTTGTTCTTTTTCCGCTTAATTCACAAAACGCCATTTAAGATTCCTTAGCAGATTTTACTTACTATCAATTTTTTTCCTATTTAGCAAATAGTTTTTCAGATTTTTTTCTGCCTATAAAGCTGATTTTAGGCATTTACAGTAAAAATCCAGCAGAACTTGCTAAGAGGGCTTAGTTTAAGCCGTTTCGGTTATGAAAACCTCAAATATTCGGGAATTATATATTTAACTTCCCATAAAGACTTTAAAACTAAGAAAATAAAAGGGTTTCTATTATTAAAAAACAGGATAAGGAAAGGACAATGGGAATTTAAATATATAATACCGGAAGTTATATACATGACTTCACATTATTCCCTTTACTTGCTTGTTTTTTATCAGCTTTTTGCCACAAAGCGACCTGTGGTCGCATTGTGGTCAAAGCCGAACTCGTTTTACGGCTTTTATTTGAAAGGTTTTTACCTTAAATCAATTCATCTGCAAACTTTAAAATTGGATTAGTACTGCTTTTTTGCAGATACTATCTATATTTCAAAGTGTGTCAGCTCCTCAACTCAATTGTTACATTAAAAAAAGGCTTGTTATTTTAGTTAATATTCACCATATAATAAATCCCAGGTTATAGAGTGAAAAAATTTTACAAAACTTTTTTATTTCTTTTTAGCTTAAATGCTCTTTTGATTTTGCCGGCGGGTTTGCTGTTTTCTATTCGTTTTCTTATTCCTGTCAGCCTATTCGCTTTTTTTTTAGATATTTTTTTGCTTTTTTTTATGCCTGCTTATGTGAAAAAAACTTATCTTTTCTCTGTTTTTCCTCCTGATGATCCTTATAAGCTCTGCTCTGCTTTTAAAAGGTTAAAAACGGATCACAATTTGAAAAATGTTCAGTTATTAAAATTACAGGGCCTAGATTCGGTTTGTTTTTATTTGAGCAGTTTCAACAGCTCTATTATTGTTTTATCTGAAAATATCCTAGAAAGCTTTAGCCAGAAAGATATAACTTGTTTTTTGTCTTATGCCTTTCAAAAAATACAGTCAGGGGACTCGCTTTTTTTAACTGTTTTAAGCGCTTTTATATTTTTGTGGGGAAAATTTTTTTATATTTTAAGCTATCCCTTTGTTTTTTTTAAAAAGAAGAAAACAGACCGTTTAGAGATGGCTTTAATTTTAAAAACCCTATCTTTTATGACAAAAAGCGTCTTTTACAATAACGATAAAAAACTTTTATTAAAGAATAAGACAGCAGGACGAGATCAAGCTCTTTTTTTATGGAAGTTAGACAGCTTTATAACATTAAATCCCCCTCAATTGCCTGTCTTTCTGGCTCCTTTATTTTTAACAAATTTCTTGACGAACTCTCATGAAAAAGACTATATTTCTTTACAGCCTTTAATAAAAAACAGAGTAGAAAATCTTGTAGGAAGCTATCCTCCTTGATTTTTTGTAAAAATGACCTCTTATTATGTTTTATAGGTGATTTATGACAGATAATGAACGCAAAACTTTGCCTTCTCCTCATTTTTCCAACTTGATTTTATCAATAGCCTCTACAGCTTTAATTAAAATGGGCTTGGATCCCGATCATAAAGAAGAAAAAAGCTTAGACTTAGCTCGTTACAATATTGATCTTTTAGAATTGCTTAAAACAAAGACAAAGAGCAATTTAACAAAAGAAGAAGCGGAGCTTTTAGATTCTTGCATCAGTGATCTTCAAATTCAATTTGTCAGTCTTTCTGATAAAAAGGCGGAGGGTTAGATGAAGGGATTTTTTCTGATATTTTGTTTTATTTTGCCTTTTTTCGCTTATTCTGTAGAGCCTTCAAAGGCTTTTGTTCAGCTGGCTAAAAAGGTTCGCCCCGGTGTGGTTAATATTTCAACGACTAAAGCGGGTGTTAATAACATGGTTCAAGTTTTTCCCGGCTATTTTATGCCTTTTACTTCACCGGAAGTAACGGCTTCTGGCTCAGGTTTTATTGTGGATAAAGAGGGCTTAATCATAACAAATGCTCATGTGGTTAAAAATTTTGATAAAATACAAGTTCAATTTATTGGAGATGATAAGCACTACCCTGCCAAAGTTTTAGGGGCTGACTCACTCAGTGACATTGCTTTATTAAAGGTGAATGTCAAAAAAAGGCTCAAGCCTATTGTTTTAGGAGACAGCTCTAAATTAGAAGTCGGGGAATGGGTGGCGGCTATAGGAAATCCTCATGGCTATGGCCATACAATGACTAAAGGAATTATTTCAGCTGTAAAGAGAGAAATTGATGATTTGAATCTCTTCCCGCTTTTACAAACGGATGCCAGTGTCAATCCCGGCAATTCGGGAGGGCCTTTAGTGAATCTAAAGGGGGAAGTCGTGGGAGTTAATCAAGCTATTGTCCGAGGCGCTGTGGGCATTAACTTTGCCATTCCTATTAACAATGTAAAAGAAGTGTTTAAAGATTTAAAATCTTTTGGCTTTGTGAGGAGAGGTTTTATTGGGGTGAATTTTCAAGGGGATGGGCAAAAAGGAGTTATTGTGAGCAACATTGTTTTTGGCAGTCCCGCTCAAAAAGCAGGGTTAAAAATTAAAGATCGTATCATCAGCTTTGCGGGAAAGAGAATCAACAAGGCAAGGGATTTGCCCAAGGCCGTTCGTCAGGCCAAAGTGGGGCAAAAAGTGAATCTAAAAGTCGTTCGTGGGGGGAAGGTTTTGACTCTCAACATAGTTCCTCAAATGTTGGAGGAAGATAAGTTTTCTTCTATTCCAGAAGGCTCCAAAAAGAGAAGAAACAGGAAAATAACGGGAGATAATATTTTAGGGCAGTTTCAATTGCTTGAGCCAAATACTTCTAATTTAAGAGCTTTTGGACATCCTGGCTGGGCTAAGCATCCGATTGTAGTCAATTTGAAAACGAACTCTCAAGCTTTTAGGAAAGGATTGAGAGAAGGGGACATGTTATATCAAATTAATGGCAAAATGGTTTCAAGCGCTTCTTTAGCTAAAAAACTTCTTAAAAAAAGACACTCTTATAAGCTAAATCTCTTGCGGTATGATTCTTATTCCGATCGGTATCATATCTTATCTATCAAGGTCAGTTTTTAATTTTTCTCATAGAGGCTCAATGAATTGCGCCTATAAGGCCTTGAAAGCCTTTATTTACAATAGTTTTGGAGTAAAATTAGGATTTGGCCGTTTGCCAATCCTTATAGCCAAGTCAATCATAAGAAATTCCAGGAATTATATACTTGAATCCGCATTGTTCCCTTTATTTATTTCGTTTTTTAGAGGCTTTTTCTATTTCTTTTTGGTTTTATAT